>JALYIL010000013.1 GCA_030775825.1 Actinomycetota bacterium | reverse complement strand
GGCGCCGACACGGCCAGACCGTAGAAGTCGATCCGGCCGAACCCGGCCTGACGCAGCGCTCCGAGCGCGCCCAGCCACGAAGGGTCGTCGGCAAACAAGTCGAGGTCGTCGAGCACGATGAAGCCGTCGTCGGTGATGATCGCCGGCGCCGTGAGTAACGCCTTCACCCGGTCGCCACCATCGACGACGACGACGTCGAAGCGCCGGTCACCAACCACCCGTCGGACATCGGCATCGAAGGCGGCTTGGTCGCCGTATTCCAGGGGTACCTCGACGACCTCGACGTTCGCGGGCGCCACAGCGACGATCCTGCGGGACCACTGCGGGTCTGTCTCGAGCGCCAAGACGGTGTCGGCACGCGCGCCCCACCAGATGGTCGACTGACCGGCCCCGAACTCGATGACTGTCCTGCCCCTGAAGCACAGCTTGTCAAGGAACGTGACGAGCGGAAACGTCATCCACGGTGCGGCTGCCCCCCCGGCCGCGACCACCGACCGAGAGAGCGCGCTGCGGTAGAACCCATGTTGAGCCGCGTAGAACGACGGCGTGAACAGCGCCATGAACAGGCTCCGGATTGCCCGGTACACCGGAGGCGGAAGCACCAAGCGCAGGATTCTGCGCAGGGTGGACGTTGGCTGGCGCCGTTGCGTCAGGGGGTTGGTCATGCGGCTCCTGCTTCCTGTCCCTATTCGGCGATCTAGGTGAGCGTCTGGGGCGCCTGAGGCGCCTGAGGCTCGAGTGGCCGAGACCCACCGGCCGGGCGTGCATCGAGCCCAATTTCGCGGGCCAACTGCCGCGACATCAGGACGGTCGGGACAAGTTGGACGAGTCCAGCTGCCACCAAGTTCCCAACTATAGGACCGGTCAGGCCGAACCACTTCGTGAACACGATCGACGCCGCTAAGTTGACCGCCGCGATGACCAGGCCGAGCAGCGCCAAGACCCGGATACGCTCCCGTGCGATGAGCAGGTAGGAATACTGCGTCATCACCGTCATGTAAACCGTCCAGGCGGCGAACACTATGAACAACGACAGCGGGGGGACGAGGGCCGCCCCGACCCAAATTCGCGCGATGATGCGTCCGAAGAGAACGAGCACCAGGCTGCCAGCGCCCGACGTCGCGGCCGCCAACGTGATCGAATGGCGGAAGCGCTTGCGCACCCATTCGACGTCCCCACGTGCGAGAGCGTCCGATATCGCGGGCCACATCTGCTGCCCGGCGACGGTCAAGGTGCCGCCGATAACCCCGAAAAGCCGCGCCGCGATGGTAAACACGGCGGCGCGAGCGGCTCCCAGTACGGAGGACACGACGATGGCATCGAGTGTGTAGGCAACGACCCATCCGAGCGATAACACCGCATATTGCGCGCCGGTGAGCAGGCATCGCGCACCCGCGGCCAGGTCGAAAATCGCCCGGTCGAAGGCGAGATATGGGTAGGCGACCGTGACCGCCCAGGCGAGCTGAACAAGACCGACGAGGGTCGTTGGACCGGCGATGGCGATGATGTACGTCCACATCGGGGCGTGGGCGAGCGAGCAGAGCGTGACGGCTCCGACTGTCGCGACGGCCGCAAGCGAATTCGACGCCCTAACAAGTGCGCCACGTTGGAGGGCCAGAAGGATGCGGGTCCCCACGGTGCCCACGATGCCGACGGCCCCGAGCCAGATAAACGCGATGAGGCTCCAGCGCAACTCGGTGGGCGGAACTGCCGTAGCGCCCAGCGCTGAGCGCCACGGAAGTATGAAGACGGAAGCTGTCCCTATGACGGTGATTGCCAATGCGACCAGCAGCATCGCCGACATGACCGAGGTGACCAGCTGCCGCATCTCGGCGTACTCGCGGCGCGCGTGGGCAGCCGGCAGGCGCGTCATCAGCATTGACCCAAGCCCGAAGTCACCGAAACCGAAGTAGACAATGAGGATCGTCAGCACCGAGACCACTCCGAGCTCCGCGGTCGGCAGGGCGCGGGCGGCCAACCCCACACTCACCAGGGATGCCAGCGCGGTGACAATGCGGGCGACGAGCGACGCCCCGGCCGAGGAGGCGAGCGCACGGTCACGCTGCGAGCCCTCGTCCCGCGCGGAGGCAAACCGGTGGCGACCCTTTCGCGCGTGTCTCGACAGCGCGCTCATACTTGGAAGCGGGCCCGTTGGCCTTTGGGAGGGACGGACCGGCCTGCTGGCCGGGGTGCGTTCTCCGCTAGGGCGTCGACGCCTGTGCCGCCGTCAGCCTCGCCGGCCGCCTCCGTGTCACGCGGGCGCGTCGTGACGGCGTCCGGGCCCTCGCGCAGTAGCAGTGCCAACACGAACCCGTACACAACCTGCACGCTGGCAACCTGAAAGTCGTCCGCGACCGCCCAGTAAGCCAGCGTCGACAGCAGGGTCGCCAGGAGTGCACCGCCCAGCGCCCGGTCGGCCGAGATCGATCGTCGGGCCGCCCGGAGGCTCCCGGCATTGAATGCCAGGTAGGCCGCGAAGAAGATCACTCCTCCCGAAGCCAGCACCCCGACGTAGAGGATGTGCGCCTCCGCGATGTAGCGAGGACCGATGCCGTACAGCGGGGAATGCGAGAAGTCGATCAGGCCTTGGTCGAGCACCTGGATCCGACCGGTGTTGCTGACGTCGTTGGTCAGGCCCCCGTAGAGGCGGGTCGTGCGCAGGATGCTAGCGCCGAGGGACGGCGCGAAGATCAGGATCCCGGCAAGCACAGCCGCGGCGGCGGCCGCCACCGTATGAATGCGCCGGCGCACCGTGGGCAGCAGGAACGCCGACGCGGCGAGGGCGAAGAGTCCGGCCCCGTTGCCGCCGCGCGAACCGGACGCGTACAAACCGAGGAACAGCGCGACGAGGCTTGCCCGCCCGATCCACTTGCTCAACGGTGCTGGCTGTACGGCCAGCCAGCACGCGAGCGCTACTGCGAGCACCGCGGAGGTGGCCAGGTGCAGTGGGTGACTGGTGAAGCCCAAGGCCCGGGTGTGGGCAGCGATGGCCGGGACCAGCAGCTTCAACAGCACCGGATAGCCCTGGTAGCCCAGGTAGGCGGCCAGGTTGGATAGGGAGGCCCCGGTCACGTAGGCGGTGATGATCCAGCGCAGGGCTTTCGGCTTGTACATGCACGCGAGGACGACACCGAGCGGAACGGCGTAGGAGTTGAATAGCAACGAAAGCAGCGACGGGAGCGCACCCGGCCGGGTGAGCAGCGCCTGACCAGCCGCCGAGGTCGCGTACCGGGTCGCCAGATACGCGCTGGAGACTGGGAGGAAGGCCTGGATCAGCGTGACCAAGGCCGCGGCAAGCGCGTAGACGTGGATCCACCACGGCACGGAGGGCCGATGGTTGATCGCGTATCCCAAAACAAGAAGGAGCAATCCGAGCACCAGGAAGAGCATCCGCGGCTTTACCCCACCGACGGACGCCTGGTCCCACGAGGCGGTGAAGGTGAACAGGACGATGGACCAGACGCCTACCGTCGGCATCGAGGCCCGCGCGATGACCCCAGCGCAAACGAGGGCGATCAGTAGTGCGACGATCAAGGCGACCTGGGCCGGTTGCTGCAAACCAGCCGCGAAGATCAGCAGGACCACAGCAACGGTGACCCACATGTACGCGAGCTTCACGACAGCACCTCCCGGCGCGCTGTCCGATCGCTTCGGTGTCAGCCGGCTGAGCACGTTACGGCGCCCCACCCGTCTGGGCGGCGTGCTTGGACAGCCGAGCCTTGATGGCGCTGTAGGGCGTCGAGTGGCGGATCGGCTGGGCCATGCCAGCCATTAGGTAGGCCATCGAGGCGCCGATCGCGGTGACCCTTTCGCGCGGGGTTCTGGCGTGGGCGAGCCTGACCTCGGTGGCCTCGCGAACGATCGGCCAGAGGGTCGAGCCGCCCTTGCTCTCGCCATGCCACCGCAGCCCGCCGATGACCTCCGGGATGTAGGTCACGGCCGGACGGCGCTCGGAAAGACGGGCGATGAGGTCGATATCCATGCAGTACTGATACCGCGCGTCGAATCCGCCAACCTCCCGAACGAGCTCAGTCCGGAACGCCAGCGAGCCCGTGAACAGATTTGAGCCACGTCCGACGAAGGCCTCGCGGGTGATCGGGCCAGGTGTATAGGTTCGAACCACACGTCCGGAGTTGGTGAAGATCGTGCTGCGGCCGCAGAGGATGTCGGGCTGGTTGGACAACCCGCGCCGGACCGCCTCCAACGCGCCCGGGTACACGATGTCGTCGGCGTTGAGCCCCATTACATAGTTGTTAACGGCGCGGCGAAGCGCCTTGTCGAGGGCGTCCGACTGGCCCTCGTCGGGCTCGCTCACGACTTTCAGCCACGGTGCGTCGGCGAAGAGTTCGCATAGCCTCGTGATCGACCCGTCGGTCGAGGCGCCATCCTGCACGAGCACCTCGTCGCCCGGGATGAGCTGGTCGGCGATGGACTCGATTGCGGGCGTCAAATAGGCGCCGCCGTTGAAGGTTGGGACGAGAAAGGAAATCCGCGGGGGCGACGTCATGGTCGAGTCCTTCGGGGAGATTCGCTGAATAGTGAGTTGAGCGCAGCGCGCCCGGACACGTCGTCGCTATGGACGACAACCGCGTCCAGATAGGCCGCCGCGGCCAGGAGCTCCAAGGCGGTAGTGGCCGCGTCCTTACACTCACATTCCCGAAGCTTCACGCCGTCGTTCCGCCAGAACCCGACGCGGTCGTAACCAAGGGCGGCGAGTTCGGCCCAGACGAGGCTCGCCTCGCCTCCGGTCACGTTAGAGGTCAGTGCCGGGTCGTACTCGAAGAACAGCACCGGACGTGTTGCGTCATACACCGCCGCGAGCTTGGGCACGAGCTCGGTATCGTGGCCGTCGGTGTCGGACTTGATCAGCCGGACCCGGGCGAACTTTGGGTAGGCCCGCGGGAGCTCCTCGACGGAGAGGCTGCCAGTGCTGTCACCCGACTCGGACGTTTCGGATCGCCTAGACGCCTTCGCCGGGACGGCGCCGCCGGCGCTCTCTCGGAACTGCGTCGTCCCACCTCGGCGCGAAGGTACGAACTGACGCTCGCTGTTGGAGGCCGTGGTGAGGAGAACCGCGGCGATGGTGACCGCGGGGAGAGCGCCCACATTGCGACGAAGATATCCCAGGTAATACGGATCGGCCTCGATAGCGAGCACCTGGGCGGGGACGCTGTTCATGATTTGTTTAGTCGAGTCTCCGATATTGGCCCCCACATCCAGCATCTGGAGTGGCTCCGCCACCTCGGCCAGCGCGAGCAGTTCGGCCAGTTCCACCAGGTTCTGTCCGTAGACGGAGCTCACGGCGACATAATCCGGAAGCCGATGTGACCAAGGCATCCAAAGACCGACGCCCTGAACGTTTCGGTGGACGCTTCGGTGCGCGAGGGCGCGGCGCCAAGGTAGGTGGACGCGAGCGTGCTGAAACAGCCGATTCATCCGCGATCCGTCGGTCACGACGCCCTCACCACGCGCGAAGTATAGGTGTTGCTGCGGCGCCCCCGCTTTCAAGGCAGACTTTGCGCGTCTGACGTCGAGCTGACCGCGAGGCCCCGCACCGGGAGTCTTGGTCAACCGCCAAAGGCTCCAGCAGGTGAGCTCTGTGCCCAACCCACGCCGCGGGTTGCCGCCAGATACCATCAAGCCCGAACCCGGACTCCCCCCTTGCCATGTAATGCCACCGACGCCGACTCTGAAGGACGCCAGCTGTGACAATTCGGGCCTACCTGCGAGTCTTCCGCGAGCGCTGGCGGCTGATCGTCGTGATCACGGCGCTGACCGTCGGACTAGCGGCCCTGATCACTGCTGTCACGCCTAAGGTGTACCAGTCCACTGCCCAGGTCTTCGTGTCCTCCAACGCTTCGTCTGATCCGCTAGCGCAGTACCAGGCCGCGTTCTTCGTGCAATCCCAAGTCTCCACCTACGCCAAGATCGCGACATCGCCTGACGTGATCCACTCGGTCAAAGCGGACCTCAACCTCGCGCTCACTGACGCCGAGGTTAAGGCAAAGATCAGTGCTGACGCGCCGACCAACACGACGCTAGTTAACATTCACGCGACCGACGCCGACCCGAACGCGTCCGCGGCTATAGCGAACTCGGCGGCCCGCGCGTTCGTCTCGTCGATCCAGAAGTACTCCGCTAGCGGGCCGGCCAATACGCCGGCGGTGCGGCTTTACGTCACCGACCCCGCCGTCGCGCCCAGCAAGCCGGTCAAGCCCAACGCGTTGCTGAACTTGATCCTCGGCGCCGTCGTCGGGCTCTTCCTCGGTGCGGCGTTGGCTGTGACGCGCGAGATCATGGACAACCGAATCAAGGACGCCGACATCCTGGCGCTGACGGCGGGTGCACCGACGATGGGCGTCATCGTCGAAGACGCCACGACGCAGCGGCATCCAATCGCAACCCGCGCCGGCACGAAGAACGTGCGGGCGGAGAATTACCGACAGCTGCGGGCGAACCTGCAGTTTGCGAATGTTGACAACCATCCGCGTGTCATTGCCGTGACCAGCTCCATTCCATCCGAAGGCAAGACCACGGTCGCGATCAACCTCGCTTCTACGCTCGCTGAGGCTGGCTTCACTGTGTGCCTGGTGGATGCCGACCTCCGTCGGCCAACAATCGCGAAGGTTCTTGGACTCGTGAGCCCAGTGGGACTCACAAGCGTGCTGATTCACCAGATCGATATGTCCGACGCACTTCAAAGTGCTGGGTCGAACTTTTACGTGCTGACCTCCGGCCCGACACCCCCGAACCCAAGCGAGGTCCTCGCCTCCTCCTACGTTCGTACTGTTATCCGGTCGTTGCTTGACAAGGTTGACTACGTCATTATCGACACCGCTCCGCTCTTGCCCGTGGCCGACGCATCCGAAGTTGCGGCTCTGGCAGACGGTGCCCTGCTCGTCGCACGACAGGGCGTCACCACCGACACGCATATTCGACGCGCCGTTCAGACCCTGAACCGCGTTGACGCGGCGCTTCTCGGCGTCGTTCTTAACCGGGTCCCCGGCGGGCGCAAGGCAGAGTACGGCTATTCGTACTATCGCGCGCCGACCGAGGTTCAAGCGCATGATCACCGCGGCGCCCGTCGGGACAGGTCGAAGCGGTCTAAAGCCAGTGTCAGCTCCTAGATCTGTGTGCGCCTCCGCGCGCTCGCTGATAGGCCTCACCCATCCCTGGAGGAAGTTGTGAACTCGGTGGACGTAGTCGTCACGGGTGCGGGGGGTTTCATCGGCGGACATCTCGTCGCGGACTTGCTCCGACAAGGCAAGTCAGTGCGGGCCGTCGACATCAAGCCTCTCAACGAGTGGTGCCAGCTCAGCCAGGACGCCGAGAATGTCCATAGTGACGTCTCGCTCCTCGATGACGCCCGAGCGGCAGTGAGCGGCGCCTCGATCGTTTACAACCTCGCCGCGGATATGGGCGGCATGGGCTTTATCGAGAACAACAAGGCCGCGTGCATGTTGTCGGTGCTGACCAGTACCCACGTCCTCCAGGCCGCTCGCGAAGCTGAGGTCGAGCGCTACTTCTACTCATCCTCAGCCTGTGTCTACGCTGCCGAGCACCAACAATCTCCCGATGTGATTCCGTTACGGGAGCAGGACGCGTACCCGGCGATGCCGGAGGACGGGTACGGCTGGGAGAAGCTGTTCAGTGAGCGGATGTGCCGGCACTTCTTCGAGGACTACGGCTTGCAGACCCGAGTCGCGCGCTACCACAACGTGTATGGCGAGTTCGGCACCTGGGACGGCGGCCGCGAGAAAGCGCCCGCCGCAATCTGCCGCAAGGTCGCAACTGCTGCGATCACCGGCGAGCACGTCTTGCCCATTTGGGGTGACGGTAAGCAGACCCGTAGTTTCACCTACATCGCCGACTGCGTACACGGAACTCAGCTGATCACTAATTCCGACGACCCGGATCCGGTAAACCTCGGTAGCGACGAGCTCGTCTCCATCAACCAGATGGTCGACATCGTTGAGCAGATCGCTGAGATAACCCTCGAGCGGCGCTATGACTTGAGTGCACCGCAGGGCGTACGCGGGCGCAGCAGCGACAACACCGAGATCATGCGCCGTTACGGATGGGCGCCGGCCACGAGCCTCGTTGATGGCCTGGAGCGTACGTATCGATGGATCTACGACGAGGTCAAGAAGAGCCTCGCGTAGAACACCGCTGTGTTCTGGCCAGACCGCGCTCACACGCTTCCCAGTAGGGCGCCCGCGTCCCTTGTCGCACACGGGTACCGGGCAGACAGTGACAAATCGGTCCGACCCCTTCGGCCAGCATCTCGCACCCGGCGCGCGTGGTGGCGAAAGTCGGGGTATGCTCCTGGCGTCAGTTATTGGCTGGTAGGCGGAGGGCGTCCATGAAGAAGTCGCGGCGATGCACCGCGCTGAGCTCGGTGATTGCGATGGCGGTTGCCCTGCTGGCTGCCGTGGGAATCAGTACTGGCTCCAGTGCAAGTGCCTATCCGGCCACGACATGCGCGTCCATCTCGGTTAGCGCGACCAGTCCGGTCGCGGGAACCTCGATCACCGTCACCGGTGAGGGCTTCACGCCCGGTGTCGCTCTGACCCTCGTTCTCGAGGCTCAGCCTGACACCCAGGGGCATTCGACAGTTGGGCACGTCACCGCGTCGGCGGGTGGGACATTCGTTTTCACCCTGGTGGTCCCCCCCAACTCCGGTCTGCATATCCTGATCGCCATCGGTGACGCGCTAACGTCGCTGTGCCCCGCGGACCCGTTCGCCAGTCTGGATATTCGGGCTGCCTCGACAGGCACGTCGAGCGGCGGGTTAGCGTCGACTGGCTCGGACGTCCTCGGAGTCCTCGGACTGGCTGTCGTGCTGATCGCGGCTGGCACACTCGCGACCGTCAGTGGCCGTCGCAAGCGCTCGCGCCGCCACACTCGCGCCTGGTGATCCGGCAGGCCACTGCCGCGGGCGCATGACCTTCGGTTCCAAGTCTCGGTCCGCCCATCACTCCCGCGCTTCCACTGGACGATCCTTCCGCTCTCGTTTGCGAACCTGGATTGCGTACCAGGGTGCGAGCCATTCCTGGGGAAAACGCCTGTCGATTGCGCTGGGTGCGCTGCTCCTACTCGGCGCTGCATGGATCGTGGTTACCGGACTGGTGGCGACCCGCGCCGCGCGCAGCGCCCAGCAAGATCTTCAGACGATTGATTTCTACGTGACGGCTGGTCAGCTGGACCGCATTCCGGCAGTATCAGCGGATTTGGCACGGCAAGCCTCCCGGGCACACCACCTCACGACAGGCCCAGCCTGGTGGGCCGCGGCCGCCCTCCCGTATGCGGGAGATCCATTACGGGTTGTCCGCGGTTCAACCGAGGCGGCGAACATACTGGCAGATCACGCGGTTCCCGATGTCGTCCAGTTGGCCAACGAACTCAGGCCCAGCAGGTTGCGGCCCGCGGGAAACACGATCAATCTCGCCGCCATGATTTCCGCCGCGCCGCAACTGAATCGGGTGGCCGATTCGCTCGCCTCGGCGACGCGGGTGCTCGCTGGGCTCCCGTCAAAGACCTGGCTGGGATCGATCGATCGAGTACGGTCACAGCTCGCCGGCCGGCTCAGTGTCATCGGCGGCTACGTCACGGCCGCCCAGCGAACCGCGAAAATATTGCCAGAAATGGCCGGCGATACCCAGCCGCGGCGATATTTCGTTGGCCTGCAGAACGAAGCCGAGCTTCGCGGCACTGGCGGCGTACCGGGGTCATTTGCAATCATGGTTGCCTACCACGGCACCGTGAAGTTCACGAAATTTGCAAGCGATGCCGTCCTTCTCCCGCCGCCGACTCAACTCATCCCCACTGGGCTTGAGTTCGGGTCGCAGTACGACGCCGCGTGGGCTAGGTCCCAACCCACGAGTCAGTACGTCGACAGCAATGTCAGTCCCAACTTCCCCTACGCAGCTCAGATCTGGGCGGCAATGTGGCAGCGCATCAGCGGCGAACATGTGGACGGCGCCATCGCTCTGGATCCGACCGCGCTCAGCTACTTCCTCTCGGTCACGGGTCAAACCCGCACCGCGAACGGGACGATCGTGAGCTCGGACAACGTCGTGTCGTTGACACAGCGGGACGCCTACACGGCATACCCAGACAACCAGCAACGCAAAGATTTCCTCGTGTCACTGACCAAAGCCGTGGATGAGAAATTCATCAGCGGGGCCGGGAGTGCCCAGGCTTTGGTCCAGGCCGGCGCCCGCTCGGGCACCGAGCATCGATTTCAGATCTGGTTCGCAGATCCGGCTGTCGAGCGAGTGCTTCAGCAATCCTCGTTTGCGGGCTCTCTGCCGCAATCGCCGCAGCCGTTTTCTGCTGTCATCCTGAACAATGCCGCGGCGGGCAAGCTGGATTACTACCTGGCCCGGTCCATCAGCTATCAGCGCACCGGCTGCGGCTCAACCAGGGACGTGCTCGTCACGATCGCGCTCACGAACAACGCGCCAAGCGGCCTGCCGTCGTACGTGGCCGGCCGCATAGACAGCCACGCCGCGACGGCGAAATCGGGCGACAATCGCTTACTGGTCGACTACCTCGGCTCGGTCGGGGCACAGCTGCTGAGCGTGACGCTCAACGGAATTCCGACGACGATGGGTACCTTCACGGAGACCGGCCATCCCATGTTTCGCTTCGACCTGGAGCTCCCCCGCGGTACGACCCAAACCCTCGTCGTGCACCTGATAGAACCGGCCGGGACGCAGCCGCCTTCCATCTGGCTCCAACCAGGGGTAACCCCGGCCCAACTTACGTTCTTCGACCAGCGTTGCCCCTGACCTGAGAGCTGCGCCGGCGCCGGTACATGTGCGCGGCGGGAGCCCGACCGCGCAGCCCCCCGCGTGCGCGACCGGCAATGCGGTGTGCTGCCGGAGCGGTAGCTGCCCACCACGCGCGCGAAATCGTCACCGCCGCCTGCTTCATCCGCTCACTGCGGACCAGCACCCACAGGGCGAGCAGCATGGCGCCCACGAAGCCCACCAATGAGAAGGCCGATCCGACAAACACGTGACTGAGGGTGTAGCCAGGGTTGTAGCCGTATCGCCACGTTGCCCATGCGATGCCGGCCACCCGGAGCACGTTCACCGCGAGTATCAAGCCGGTGCCCGCCAAGAGAGCCACGATCTGGCGTCGCAGGCTCAAGGGGGTGAACGCGGCGAAGGACCCGAGCATCACCAGCAGCGGGATGAGCAGCAGCGCAGACGTGCACTCTGCCGTGATCTGCAGTCCGAAGGCACGGCGGGTACCGAGCGCAAAGTACACGAACTCGCCGCGTGCAACAAAACCGTGACGGCCGGTCACGAAGCCCGCCACCGGTGTCATCATCCTCACCTCGAGGCGGCGAAAGCCGTTGTTGTTCGCCGCCAGCCACGCTGCGAGGCCGTACATCGACAGGCCGAGGACCCAGCCGAACCGGGAACGAACCGGGCGTACTTTTGCAGGCTCCCACGAAGGAAGGGTGTAGGACAGCGGTGGCAATGAGCGACGAGCGCCACTCACGACCAGGGGAGATGAATGCGTCTCAGACGTCACTGGCGACCGGTCCAACGGTGAACGCCTCAGCGTTACGCCGCGTCTTTGCCCAGCCATGCCTGCGCAGGGCAATCCTCGCGAAGGCTCGCGGCGTGGATGCGTAGGTGTAATAGAGGTAGACAGCGTTGCACACGCCCAGCCACCAGGCGTGCGTCCGGGTCAGGCCCGGCTCCGCGAGACGCCGATACACGGGACCCCACATGATGAACGGAAGAGCGCCGAACAGCAACGTGATGAGGGCCAGCGGCCAGAATTGATCGACGAACGCCGCCGGTCCTGCCGGATACTGGAGGGCTTGGTACACCGTGACGGACAGCAGCACCGGCCAGAGGAAGACGCCGATCACTTGCAGCCACGGGGTGATGAGAAAGTAACAGGACTCGACTACGCCGGCATTCGTGAAGTTGGGACAGCGAACGATGTCGCCGAGGTACACCGAGCATTGCATCGTGCCCTGGGTCCACCTGGTTCGTTGAGTTACCAGTCGGCGGAGGCTGAGCAGTCCTTCCTGCTCGACGTAGGTGTCGTAGACGAAACGATTGCGGTAGCCAGACAGCAGAATGTGCAGGCCTAACTCGTAGTCCTCGAGCAAGGCACCGTGCCACGGTTCGGAATACCTGCTGGCGATCGCGTCGAGGGCCGACAGCCGGCTGAACTGGCCGTTGCCGCCCATGCCGACCGAGCCGGTGCGCTCGCGAAGCATCTGCATGGCCGACATCGTGGTCATGAATTCGAGGTCCTGCATGCGAACGAGCAGCTGCGAAAACCTGGGCCCGAGTCGCGATTGCGAGGCCACTTCTCCGAGATTGTTGCGGTTCTCCATCCGCACCGCGATTTGCGCCGCACCGACCGACGCGTCACCGAACACTGACGGTGAACTTACGTAACGCAACGCATCTGGCGCCAAGCGCCCGTCAGCGTCGAGCACGACGACGATCGCACGCGTCCTGTCACCCCACGACGGGAACCATGCGTCCAGGGCCCAGTACGCAGAGTTGAGTGCGTCGCCCTTGCCCGTGCGAGCGTTCGGCGCCACGCGACGAACCAGGTGGATGTTCGAGTCACTCGTCATCAGCAGGTCCACGAGTTCCGCCGTGTCATCCTCGCTGGCGTCGTCGACGACCCAGATGTGCGCGGCGGGAAAGTCACGCCGGCAGCGGGAGAGCGTCGTTGCGATGACCGCTGCCTCGTCGCGGGCGGGGATGAACATGTGCCACTCGAACTCGTCCGGATCTCCCGGCTGAGTACGCCCCCTGCGCATGAACGGCACGAGAATCATCACGACATAGCTGAGGAAGACAACCGTCACGAACAGCGCGACGAACTGCAGTAGCACGATCCCCACGTTGTCCTACCCTACGTTCCTCGGACAAATTCCACCCGAAACGACTGATTGGTGCCACTCGGTCGCCCGGGTGACACCAATCAGCAAATGCCCTGCTCTCTTCAACGAGCGAGCAGCTCGTCAGTTACCGCGACGAACCTTGCTCCAACGCAGCATGAGCAGACCGAAGGTCACCAGAATGAGCGCTAGGACGATGGTCAGGGCAATCGGCGCACCGGTGGCCGCGAGGCCACCACCCACCCCGACGCCGACTCCGCCACTTCGATACATATCTCAGTTCTCCACTTTAGGCCTGGACCGCGGCATCAAAGCAGCCGACGGATTCCGGTGCGGATACCGAAACCGACCAACACGATCACAGCTAGGCCCCCGAGGATCACCGGAAGGTTCTGGAACGAGAATGCGTCACCAACCGCCGACGGCGCGTTCGGACCACATGTCACATGGCCGATGATGATGTCACCTAGGCTGCCCTGACCATTGACCACGGGCCCAAGCACGATGTGAATGGCATTGACCGTCAGCATGCCAGCGTTCGTGAACTGTTCATTGAGTGTCACGACGGCCAATGGAGGAAGGTTGATGAGTTTGGTGTTGGCTGCCGGGGAAACATCCAATACCGTGTTGCCGCCGAGCTTCGCGTTGGTGAGAGTCGTCGATCCAGTCGGGGCGCCCGGCGCTGTATCGCTGCAGGTGGCCTGGACGGCGTCGGCGGTAATCGCCGCGACCGAAGGCAGGGCAAGCAGGGCAACGTTCGTTAGCGCCGCGGTGGCAGAGGACGTCCCCGCGGTGCTGTCGCCGCTGGTGGTCGCATCGGATACGCCGACCGAACCTACGGCGCCGAGGTTCACCGACACGAGATGGCTGGTTCCACCGGGAGGGAAAGTGCTCACCGGCGTGGGCGGCACATTTACTGCGCCGCTGAGCAGGCTCGCGCTCACTCCATAGGCGCTCGAATTCGCTCCCGGATCGAGAGCCATGGAGGGTCCAGCCGAAAGGAAAAGCAACCCGAGGGCTGCCACCCCCGCGGCGCTGCCGCGCGCGACGCGCGAACGATAGTTTGGCGACATCACAGTCAGACTCCCATTTCATCAGCTACCACGCGCAAAGCGCGATCTGTAGCGGCCCCCACCTTCACGCCGAACGATAGAGCATTGGCGGAATGTCCGCACTTCGGCGCCCCGAGCAACCACACGCCACTCATACGCGGGTCACTAAGCTAGGGGGCACTAACAGCGTCCGACGGACTGAAACGCGCAATAACCTCTCTGCAAATCGTGGCGGACGCTGTCCCATCGCCGAACGGACTCCCCAGTTTTTCGAGGCTCCGGTATACCCCTGGTAGATCGGATAGGTAGGCCCTGGCCGCGCGGACTAGCCCCGTCGGGGCAACCAGTGTGGCGAAGCCCACGAGGGCTTCCGGGCGCTCGGTGGAGCGTCGCACCACCACAAGCGGCTTGCCCAGGACAGTCGCCTCCTCTTGGACGCCCCCGGAGTCTGAGACGAGGATTGCCGCCTCGGCAGCCAACCCGAGAAACGTTGCCCCGTCCAGAGGAGACAGAATCGTAAGGGGCGCGAGGAGGTCTGCGGCGTTGGCGGCTTGGACCGCCGCTACGGTCCTGGGATGTAAAGGCAACAACACCTTCATCCCTAGTGAGCCGAGTTCGGTCAGAATGCGCCGGAGCACATCAGGATCGTCAGTATTTTCCGGCCGGTGAATCGTCGCGAGAACAAACGATCTCGACTGCACCTGGAACCTTGCGAGAATCGCCACGCGTTGTTCGCGATCGGGCAGCTGCCGCCAGACGGCCTCGACAATTGTGTTTCCAGTACAGACAATCGCCTCCCGGCTGATCCCTTCTCGCAGGAGATTGTCGACGGCTCCCCGAGTTGGGGCTGCGAGCAGATCGGCGACGTGGTCGATCAGCACCCGGTTGTGCTCCTCCGGCATCGCGCGGTCGAAGCTTCGAAGTCCGGCCTCGACGTGTACCAGAGGCGTGCCGGTCGAGTTCGCCGCCAGCGCTCCGGCCAGTGCGGAGTTGGTGTCGCCCTGGACGATCACGGCGTCAGGTTTGATCTGTTCGAGCAGCGCGGCGACCTCTGCGGTTCCGCGGCCAATCTGATCGGCACGCGATAGTCCGCCGAGGTGGAGTTGGTAGCGCGGGGGGGCCAGTCCAAGGCCGCGTAGGAAAACCTGCGACAAGTCCTCGTCATAATGCTGTCCGGTATGTATCGCGACGGCAGCAGGGCCAAGAGTGTCTAACACCCCCGCAAGCTTGATGATCTCCGGGCGCGTGCCGAACACGACAGCGAAACTAGCCACGTAGCGTCACCGACCGGACCTACGCGTCAAGCTCGCATCGCCGGGCTGGACTCATCGAAGGGCCGATGCCCGCCGCGCACGAATCCCGACCTCATCGGCCCGAGGGTATCTGGATCTCTGACGGCACATCGCGTCCGCCGCGCGACTCACCCAAGCCCGAGACTCCCTGCTTGACGGAGTCCAGGATCGCCAGACCCTGGCCGACCAGTGACGAGACGACCTCGGTTACCCCCTCTGACCCGTTGAGCACGGTCAGGTGCGCGCCGGCCAATCCCTGGGCCGCTTTCTCGACGATCAACGGCAGCTGGGCAATGAGCTGCTGATCCAGCGCCACCCGGTTGTGTGATTGGGCGGCTTCGGCGAGGATCTTCGTTCGCTCAGCATCAGCGGCCGCGAGGATCTTGACTCGCTCGGCATCGGCTTCCGCGGGGCGGATGACGGTGGAGACCAGGGTCTGGCGTGCCAGTTCGGCCTGTTGCTGCGCCAGAGCGGTCTGCGCATCGATCACCTGCTGCTGCGCGACCGCGTGGGCCAACGGTCCGGACTGGTCGGCCTTGGCCTGGGCCGCCTGGGTTTCGGCGGCAAAGGCGGCCTTGGCTACCGCGGTCTTTCGGGCGAAATCGGCTTGATTGCGGTCCGACTCCTGCTGGGCCTCGGCGGCGATTTGAGCTGCCTTCGATCGGGTGACGGCAGTCTCAGCCTCGTAGTTCGCCTGGTTTCGAGCCGACTCCTGGGCTGCCGACGCGGCCGTCGCGGCGGCCGCGGACTTCGCGCCTTCCACGTCTGCGGCATATTGAGCTTGGACCATCTCGGTCTGGCGGACGTACTCCGCCTGCGCCCGCAGTGACGCCTGCTGCGCTTCGGACGCCGCCTGGTCGGCCTGCGACGCCGCGACCTTTGCGGCGCGTTGGATCGCCGCGTTGTGTGGTGCGGCCATGGCCGCTATGTATCCCAGACCCATGTCGTCGATGGATTGGATCTGGAGGGCATCGACGGTGAGACCGATCTTGGCCATCTCCTCCTTGGATCCGTCCAACACCTCCGTCGCCAGCTTCTGGCGTTCGGTGACGATTTCCTCGACGGTCATCGACCCGATGATCGAGCGAAGGTGTCCGGAGAAGATCCGCCCCGTGAGCACCGACATCTGGGACTGGTCAGAAAGGAAGCGCTGAGCCGCGTTGACGATGGACGCGGTGTCGTTTCCCACCTTGAATGCGATGACCGCCTTGACCTGCAGGGCGATGCCCTGTTTCGTCACGCAGTTCTCCTCGACCTCCGCCTCCGACATGGACAAGGTGATGAAGCGGACCTTGCGAAACATCGGTGCGACATAGGCGCCACGCCCGGTGACGACGCGAAACGGTGCCTCGCTTCCCTTGGCCGTGCCGCCGGAGATGAGCATCGCCTCGTCCGGTGCGGGTACGTGATATCCGAACATGAATGACTTCTCCTTGGTGTTGGGACCGGGGCGTTACAGGTCGAGGATGCTGTCGAGTGGATCAGCCCAGGGGAACACGACGACCGTGCGCGGGCCCAACGTGGAGAGCACGATCACGGCGGCCCCCACTGGCAACGGGTCATTGGATCGGCCAGGAAAATCTCAGTGCCGCCCCGAATGTGGAGTTCCACCTCGCCGGCACCGGCCGCTCCGCGGGTTGCCGTGACGATCCGTCCGGCGAGTCCGACCGGTGACTCATCAGGCCCGCTCATATCGCGTCCTGCACGCCGTCTCGGACCGGCTGCGCACCCTGTGGTCCGCGACTTCGAGGCATACCCGCGAACCTAGTCCTAGCGGTTTCGGCGCCCGTCGCCCGATCCAGCGAATGAACAGATCCAGCGAATGAACAGAGCCGACCCCCGCTGCGGGGGGCCGGCTCCGCGTTACGCCGCGCCGAGCGTCACGGGTGTGGAATCGCGCTCAGCCACGCGCTCGTCGGGCTACCGACTCCGGTGATGTCGTCCCATCCTGGGGCCAGCTTGAGACTCGAATCCTGGTTGAAGGTGCGGACCGAGTACACCAGCCCGCCCGATGCGTCCACGCCGTTCGCGAAGTCCACGCGGACAACTCCGGGTGTGGGCGGGTTGCCCTTGACGTCTTGGAACGCCGCGGTGTGGGAGTAGATCGTCGGGTTGAGCAGCCCCACTCCGGCACCGCCCTCGTGCTGAAGCGAGAGTGCCGTCATACCAGCGAACAGCGGAGAGGCCAAGCTCGTCCCACCGATGCGGTACTGGTCGTAGTACGTGCCGTTCGGGAACGTTTGGGTCTCACCGATGAGCATGCCGGTGTTCGGGTCAGCATCCATGGCCACGTCCGGAACCATGCGGTACGGCCCCCGCGCGACTCCGGTCTGGTACCCGGGCTGGTTGAACAGATGAGATGTCCCGCCGCCTGCTCCGTAAAGGAAAGGAACGGCAAGGTTCCACGTCGTCCCGGTGCTGGACAGCGAGTACTTCGCCGTACCCCAACCGGTCTCGAAGGCCAACGCGCCACTGGCATCGATCGCGGTCGAGGTGCCCCCCACACTGGTCACGTACGGGTCGGAGGTCGGGTAATCGACCTGCTTGATGGCGGTGTGGGCGAGCTCGTCTCCATTGTCTCCCGAGGAGAACATGAAGCTAATGCCTTCCAGGGCGCCTTGCATGAAGACGGACTCGTACGCGGCGATCGAATCGGCCGTCGCGTTCTGCTCCAAGTCGCCCCACGAGTTCGTAACGAGCTGCGCGGTGTCATCGGCGACAACTCGCGCAAGTGCGTCCAGCAGGTCCGGATCGAGGCAACTTGCCGCGCCGTAGTAATGGATGTTCGCGCCGGGCGCCATCGCGTGGACCGCTTCCACGTCGAGCGTCTCCTCGCCGTACCAGCCGCTCGGACCACACAGGCTGGCGTTGGTGAAGCTCGTGGCATTGGTCTGGGTCAGCTGGCCAGGGGTGTAGGAGCCATCGCCGTTGAGCGAGGCGTACTTGTTGGCGTCGGATCTAATCGTCGGGGCGGCGTAGGCGTCGGTGATCGCCACCGTGACTCCGGTGCCGTCCAGGGTTGTGTTCCCCTCGTAGGCCGAGCGGAACTGTGGCCCGGTGTACCCACAGGGCGCGTACGACAACGTCTTGCCCTGGAACTTGGGCAGGGGGGTCTTGTAGTCGGCCTTGAACTTTGCCGACACGGCCCCGAACGATATCGAGCACGGCCGGGCGTTACGGAAGCCCGCGGGTGGTGGCGCGGACTGCTTGCTCGCCGGCTGGGTGACGTGGGGCGTCGTGTCCAGCCCTGTGATTGTCAGCACCGACGATGCGAGCTGGGTCGGCAGGTTCAGCGCCGATCCGGGTGCCTGGACCGTGGTCCCATTGTGTAGGTAGGTGTTGATGGCCGCCCCGAATGCCTTCTCGGCGGCAGCAACCGTTCCCCGGACCGAGATGTAGCGGTTGCCCGCAGCGACACCGGTCACCGTCAGTCCGGCGCCCGTGAGGTAGCTGGCCAATGCCTGCTCCGCGGCGCTCGTTGGCCCGAACTGCGCCTGATACTGCGCGGCGCTCAAGAACTTTCGGTACTGCGCGCTGCCCGGCGTGGAAATCGCGCTGACGAGCTGCTTCAGGGACGCGACCCCGCCTCGGGGAGCCAGATAGACGCGTGCAGTCACGGAGGCCGTCGACGCAGCGTGGCCTACCTTGGCTGCGTGAGCCGTCCAGCTCGGACCCGTATTTGGAATCGCCTGCGCCGATACTGCCGCCCCCGCGGGTTGCGCGGCTATCAGGGCTGAGCCGACGACGGCCGTTACGGCGGCCGTAGCGGCGAGGAACCTCAGTTTGTGCATTGGACCCCCACTGCGAATGGCCGAACACGCCTTTGTCGGTCGACGTCGGTCGGGTACGGCTCCCGCAGACTAAAACGGTTTGGTTACCTCTATGTGGCGGGATAAGCGTCCGTTTCCTGCATGGCATCTTGTTGCACGTTGATCACCCGTGCCGGTGGCTCCGGCCCGCCTTCGGCGACTGGTGAGGACGTCTGAGGCGCGGTCACACTGAGTGCGAGCGCACTGAGGCCCCGGCCACTAGAGCGGCCGGGGCCACAGGGGAAAGGCGGCTGCTGCCTGGCCCGCGGGAGTGGTCCGCCGAGAGGGCGTGGGCGTCACGCAGCGTGCGTCAGACGCTCGTTGGTAGAACGTGCGGGCGGTGCATGTAGTCACCTAGTGCTGGGTTGTCACGTGTGGCGATCACCTGCCTTTCGACCTGCACACTCCGCCACTTAGGCGTTGATCGTCTGTCGGTCCGCGCCCTTACTGGTGATCGAGATCTTGCGAGGCTTGGCCTTCTCCGCGACCGGGATTCGCAGCGTAAGCACGCCGCCGTCGTAGCTGGCGGCGATGTGTTCGGTGTCAAGATTGTCACCAAGGACCAGCTGACGGCTAAACACGCCGCGGGGTCGTTCGGCCGCGATCAACTCCGCGTCGCTGGCGCGGGCCGGTCGTTCGGCCCTGACCGTCACTACATTGCGTTCCACATCGAGGTCGATCGAATCCGGGCTGACACCTGGAAGATCGAACTCGACGTGGAACGTTTCGCCGGCCCGCCAGGCGTCCATCGGCATCACCGACGGACGTGCCAGGGTGCCGTTCGTGCCCAGAACTTGTTGGCTAAGCCGGTCCAGTTCACGGAATGGGTCGGTACGCATCAGCATCGTCTCCACCTCCATCGTGTTGTCCCTTGATGCTGTTGTTCGACTAGGACCGCTGGCATGATCTATGCCAGTTGATATACATTTCTTTTAGCACGAGCCGGATGCTGATGCAAGAGGCGACTCGAGGAAAACCTCGGAGGAAGGGCGGAATATGACGGGCGTGCCCAGGCCGGACGGCGAACGCGGGGTTTACGGCATCTCCGTTGCGGCGGAACTCGTCGACATGGGTGTGCAGAACCTGCGGTTGTACGAGGCCCGCGGGCTGCTCGAGCCCCACCGCACCGAGGGCGGCACGCGCCGCTACAGCGCTAACGACCTCGACCGTCTGCGGCGCATCGGTGACCTGCTCGAAGCTGGCCTCAACCTCGCCGGCATATCAATGGTCTTGGACCTCGAGGCTGAGAACAGCGAGTTGCGCGCGGAGCAGGAACGGCAGTGGCTCAAGGCCGCCGCGGTACCTACACGCAGAGCTACGAAAACGTAGCTCTGCGGAGACCGGAGATCCGAGGCGTTAGGACCATCGCGGGTTGCGCGCGTGTGTGCCCACACCCGCGCCGCCATACGTGCGGAACAGGCGAGAGTGAACGCCGGCGCTCAGCGGCCCAAGCTCGACCGCCAAGTAGCATCCAAGTCCTACCCTGGGTAGCATCACGGTATGAAGCTGAGCATCAGCGTGTCCGAGGACGACGTCGTCTTGCTCGATCAGTACGCCCGCACCGCCGGTCTACCTTCCCGCTCAGCGGCGGTGCAGTACGCAATCCACTTATTGCGACAGGTTGATCTTGAAGACGATTACGCAGCGGCCTGGGCGGAATGGGAATCGGCGGGCGAGCACGCAGCATGGGAAGGCACCGTCGGCGACGGGCTCGCCGATGCGTCGCGGTGAGGTGCGTTTGGTCGATCTCGATCCAGTCCGGGGTAACGAGGCGAACAAGCGCCGGCCGTCAGTAGTAGTGAGCAACGACCGAGCAAACGCGGCGGCCGAACGGCTGGGACGCGGCGTCGTCACGGTCGTGCCCATCACGAGCAACGTCGCTCGGGTCTTTCCGTTTCAGGTCCTACTTCCTGCCCAGGTGAGTGGGCTGCGAGTGGAGTCAAAGGCACAAGCTGAGCAGGTGCGCTCGGTTGCGGTCGAGCGTCTGGGGCTGCCATTGGGGCAGCTTCCCGCTTCGCTGGTGGCCGAGTTGGACAGTGCTCTCCGGCTTCATCTTGGGCTGTGATCCGGTTGCCACCTCCGGCAGCGTCGATCGTGACGGACCCGCGAATCACAGTGTCCTTGCCAAACGTCACGTCGCCGCGCACAACAAGTCTCATGCAGCGCGCAAGGGATGGCGCTCCATCGGGGAAGCGTCTCTCAAAGTCGTCGATCCGCGGGTAGAACGCAGGGTCGAGATCTACGAAGGGCGGCGCAAGCGCAGTATCCGGACCTGCGACGTTTCCGTCAGTGACATAGACATCGGATCGTACGACCCGGAGGACATTAGTCGCTTTTACCGGAACGAAAGGGCTCCGTTCGACGAGTATGGCGCGGGTGCCCTCCAAAGCCGACCGGCAAGTTGTACAGTCTGTGCGGCGCCAGGAGAGGCACTGCAGCCTCTCACCCAATGCCCTTTGGCGACCAGTATGGTGGCCCCAGTCCTCCCTAAGGAGTGCACATGTCTGAGCGTGATCCCTTGTGGCCCCTAGAGCACGCTCGGGACGTCTACTCCCAGATGGGAGAGGACGGAATAGCGGAAGCGCTCCTCGCCCAGTTTCCCAACCGAAACAATTGGGTAGTTGAGTTTGGGGCTTGGGACGGCGTTCACCTCAGTAATAGTCGCTACCTCGTGGCGCACCGAGATTTTTCGGCGGTGCTCATCGAGGGTTCGGATAGGCGCTTCACTGATCTCGAGGCACTCTATCGTAACCGCGCGGACGTGCACACCATTCACGCGTATGTAAGAACATGCGACCCGAATACTCTTGACGATATCCTGTCTAGGACCCCCACCCCCAAAGACTTTGACTATCTCTCCATTGACATTGATGGCAATGATTATCACGTGTGGGCGTCGCTTCTGGCGTATCGTCCAAAGTTGGTGTGTATAGAATTCAACCCCACCGTTGCAAGCGACATCGAATTCATTCAGCCCGACGACTTCTCCATAAAACATGGCGCGAGCATTAAAGCCATGGTCAACCTCGGTAGGCAGAAGGGGTACGAACTCGCAGCCATGACTACGGGCAACGCGTTCTTTGTCTCCGAAGAGATGTTCCCCTATGTTGAAATTGCGGACAACAGCATCAATGTGCTCCGCGCCGACACATCGTACGTGACACATGTATTCTCAGGCTATGACGGAACGATGTTCATCGTAGGGTCGACCGAGTTGCCATTCCATCAAATACCGATGCGCTTAGCCAATCATCAGGAACTCCCCAGACTTTTGAGAAAATTCCCGCTAGACTATGGTCCTGGGCGGAAGGTGACCTTTTGGGCTTACTACGCAGCTCGACATCCCGCAAATCTTTCGCGCAAGGCTCTTCGCCGTTTCCGTCGGCACCGCCTATGGCCGACGCAGATAGCGAAGAGATATCGAACGAGGCTCGATTAGTTGACCACAGGGAGCGTCGATCCTGAGTTGCTTCTGGCACATTCAGCGCCGGGCACCCCAACCGTCGGCATCCTCCTGCAGGTGTACTGGGCCAACCTTCGCCAACGCGGGACCGCTGAGCATCTGCAAGTTCATGCCGAACCGGTGCTCCTAGCTCATGTCGGTAGAGCGGAGGAGCGGAAGCCTACAGCGCAACGACCCGTCTCGACTTTTCGGGGAATGGCGATTTGCGTTCAATCACCGTCGCGGGTTTGCAGCCTGCAGGTTTACTCGCTAATAGGGAGTTTCTATGACCAAAGAATGCGCTATTTCGCTGCTGATGGCTTCCTACAACCCGGGCCGTTACCTGATTCCGGCAGTTGAGTCCATCGCCGATCAAGTCCAAGAAGGCGACGAGCTGCTCATCCAGGATGCTCTGTCCACGGATGGTTCGCTCGAGGCGCTGTTGAAGCGCTTTCCCGCCTTGCCCTGGCTAAAAGTCGTGTCCGAGTCCGATGACGGCCAGGCGGACGGTCTCGATCGGGCGCTCAATCGCGCCAAGAATGATTACGTAATGTGGCTTAATGCTGATGACGTCATCTACCCAGGGGCATTGAAGGCGGTGCGTCGGGCCCTAGAGGACCGACCAGATCTGGTTATTGGGCGCAGTACGATCTTTAACAACGACGGCCGGATAGTCCGCTCGTATGCGCCGCGAGCGTTCACCCGCGAGGCCTTCGTGGGCCGAGGCGCCGACCTGTTCACCGGATCGATTGCATACCGGACGCAATTAATGCGCGAGGTAGGCGGCTTTGA
Source organism: Actinomycetota bacterium (assembly GCA_030775825.1). Classification (GTDB taxonomy): domain Bacteria; phylum Actinomycetota; class Actinomycetes; order Mycobacteriales; family Jatrophihabitantaceae; genus JALYIL01. Next base: position 2,391 of record JALYIL010000013.1, on the reverse strand, counting down.
CGCCAAGTACGTGTACTGCATGGATATCGATCTCTTCGCGCGGCTGTCCGAGCGGAAGCCTTCGGCGGTCTATATTCCCGAGGTGCTCGCTGGCTTGCGTTGGCACTCGAAAAGCAAGGGGGGCACTACCGTGTTGCCCATCGTTAGTGAGCTTCATCAAGTCCGAATGGAGCACGCCCGAACAGCTCGAGAACGTGCTATTGCACGCGTTTCGACCGCCTGCTACCTTGCGGCAGCCATTTTACAGCCTATACGGCACTCTAAAACTTATAGCGCTCTCCGGGCCAAATTGGTGCGGGAACAGCCAGCCCCCGTTTCAGTCTCATCAATGGCGATCTGACGGAATGTTTGGAGACATTGGCGGCCACGACCTAGTTCGGCAGCGGCATCTCAATGATTTCGCCGCAAATTGCTTCTCGCAGTGCGGTGAGGACGGGATCCTCAAAGAACTATTGTCACGGCTTCCGCAGCGGGATCGGTGGTGCGTAGAGTTTGGTGCTTGGGACGGCAAACTGTACAGCAACACAGCTGCGCTCGTTGGAGACGGGTACCGACGAGTATTAATCGAAGCTAACCCCAAGCGTTACAAGGCTTTGGTCGCTGCGCATGACGCAGAGCCGACGACCATTGAAATTTGTGCGATGGTCGGTTGGCGAGGGGACAAGACACTTGACGCGATCTTGGCCGGTACGCCGACGCCGCGTGATTTCGACCTCCTTTCAGTTGACATTGACGGAAACGATTATCATGTCTGGAGGGCAATCGAGCAGTATCGACCCAAGGTCGTGGTGATCGAGTTTAACCCGACGATCCGTAACGGCACCGAGTTTGTGCAGCCCGCGGACCCAACAGTTCGCCAAAGCTCTTCGATCACGTCGATGGTGCAACTGGGCGTCAGCAAAGATTACCGGCTGGTGGCAGCGACTGAGTACAATGCATTCTTTTTGGACCGTAGTTTGGCCGACTCGATCGGCCTCCTCGAGCGGCCGCTGAAGGAGATCCGCACCGACACGTCTTGGCAGTCAGAGATTTTCTACGGATTCGATGGGACAGCGATGCTTCGCGGGGGAAGGGGCCTCGAATGGCACGGTCTTGAGCAGCCGACGTCGGTCCGCCTGGTACCCCGTATTTTCCACGGATTTCCGGGTGATTTTGCAATGTGGCGCAAGGCCGTACTGAGGGCTTGGGCCTGGTCGCGTCGACGGCAGCTTCGGCGTTATGGCCCGGGTCGGGCCTGACGTGCAATTTCACGAACTGTTATTTCCTGACTCGCCCTGGAGACTCGTACAGCCTCTGGACGCCCTTCTCGACGTCGAAATGGCCGAGAATTCGAGGAGACCGAATTGATCGGGGGCGGTGTTTGAGTTCACGACATAGTTTGCGGTTGTCTCGCGACATCGTTCGCACCCTTGGTGTCAGGGGTGATGGCGATGTCCGATCGCGCGCGTGGTGATCATGTCGGTGGTGCTCGAGGGGTGGTGCGTTGAACGAGGTCGCTCGGGACTACGCGGTATCGGGGCGGTGGGTGCACATGCTCGTGCGCCACTACGAGGCCGAACGTGACGCGGCGTTCGAACCGCGTTCGCGGCGCCCGCACAGCAATGTGCGGCGGGTCGGCGACACGGTCGAGGACGCGGTCGTGGCGCAAGAACCTGTCTGATCAGGGGCAGGGCGCGGGCGCGCAGACGATCGCGTTCCACCTCCGCGAGAGCGGCGCCGATCCGCCGGTGGCCACGATCTGGCGGGTCGTGGTCCGGCGCGGGTTTGTCACGCCGCAGCCGCACAAGCGGCCTCGGAACTCCTGGCACCGGTTCCAGGCCGAGCTGCCGAACGAGTTGTGGTAGACCGATGTCACGCACTGGACGCTGGCCTACGGCCGTGACGTGGAGATCCTCAATATCCTGGACGACCACTCCAGGCTGCTGGTCGGTTCCACTGCCAGGACCGTGTTCAGAGCCCCGACGTGGTCACCGACCTGCATATCGCGATGAACACACCTGGCCGTCCCGAGCGGCTGTTGACCGACAATGGTGCGGTCTTCACCGGGCTGCCCGCGGACTGGGTTGGGTTTCGCTGGAACGCGAAGCCGCCGCATTGCATTGGGTATCCAGCTGAGCCGCTCCAAGCCCTGATCCGGACAGCCGCCACACCCGCGCCACCCGCAACCGCGGCCACAACCCTTGCCAAAAACGGCTCTTCGGATCTCAGCGGGGTGCGTGTGTCCGCGAGTCGTCCGGGTGAGGGGACGAAGGCGCTCCAGGCTTATCGGATCGCGGCCAAGCAGTGCCTGTTGACCACTCGGGCGGCGAAGTGGGCGACGGTGCAGGTCGGCACCGGCCGGACCGTGAGCGAGGTCGCCGGCGAGTTGGACTGCGACTGGCACACGATCAA
>JALYIL010000012.1 GCA_030775825.1 Actinomycetota bacterium | reverse complement strand
GGCCGCAGGCGCGCAGGACATCGACGGCAGCGATCAGAACATTCTGCTCGTCGGCAACGACAGTCGCGCCGGGGCGAGCGCGGCGGAACTGCGCGCCCTGAATACCGCAAATGACGGCGGCAGCGTCAACACCGACACGATGATGGTTCTCCACGTCCCGGCAAACGGTTCGCGCGCGACGATCCTCTCGTTCCCGCGCGACTCTTGGGTGGACATCCCCGGTTACGGCAAGGGCAAGATCAACTCGGCATACGGGGACGGCTACGCGGCCGCTAAGAGCGCCCACGCAAGCGAGACCGCCGCACAGAGTGCCGGGCTCATCATGGCCATCAGAACGATCAACGCCCTAACCGGGCTGCACATCGACCACTACATGCAGGTGAACCTGCTGGGTTTCTACCGGATCAGCAATGCCATCGGCGGCGTCGCGGTGTGCCTCAACGCTGCGCAGAACCCTAGGACCGATTCGGACGCGTTCGGCAGCGGCTACTCCGGCATCAACCTGCCCAAGGGCGTCTCCATCATCAAAGGCAGCCAGGCGTTGGCATTCGTGCGGCAACGGCACGGTCTGCCGAACGGCGACCTTGACCGCATCAAGCGCCAGCAATACTTCCTCGCGGCGGCCTTTCACAAGGTCGAATCGGCAGGTGTTCTGCTCAACCCGTTCAAGCTTCACAACCTGCTCGGCGCGGTCGGCTCGTCGCTGCTCACCGATCCTGGGCTCGACCTGCTCTCCCTGGGGCGCGAATTCGCGCAGATGTCCGAGGGAAACATCACCTTCCAGACGATTCCGAACAACGGGCCGCAGCTGATCTATCCCGATGGTCTGGCGACATCGATCGTCGAGGTCAACACGGCGGCTATGCCGAGCTTCATCAGACAGCTCACGGGCAAGTCAGCCAATCCAGGGCTGGCCGCCGCCAAGCCTGCCTCCCCGTCGACGGTGACCGTCGACGTCCTGAACGGGACCGGCATCGTCGGCCTCGCCACGCGCAATGGGGCACAACTGCGCACACTCGGATTCAGGGTGAACACCGTTGATTCGACTGGCTCGACGATTGCTACGACGGTCGAGTACCCGACCGGGTTGGAGGGGCAGGCAAAGGCCGTCGCCAACGCGGTCCGCGGCGCCAAGACGGTGCAGACCTCCTCGGTGTCTCGAGTGACCCTCGTTCTGGGGAACAATGGCGTGCAAGCCAACGGGCTTTCCGCGGCTACGCCGGCAGGCGCGGCGAACACGGCGGCCACGCCCGCGCAGCCGGCCAAGCCGGTTGCGAGTCTCGGGTGCATCAACTGAACACTTACGACTTACACATGGTTCGCGCCGGTAACCTCGACGGGTGTCCCCCACCTATCCAGCACATCCGGCCGGGGCCCCCGTGCCGTCCGGGGACGGCGTAGGAGGGCTGCCGGCGCATCTCGACCCGCGGGTGCGTCACCGCCGCGCAGGGCCCAGCGGCGGGGGGCGGCGCGTCCTGAGCATCGCCGGAAGATTGCTGGCCACGATCGTCTCGATCACACTGGTGCTCACATTCGGTACCTACTGGTGGAAATACCACGCTTTCAGCACCGGCCTGAACCGCCTCAACGTTTTCAGTTCGACGGCGATCAAGCCCACGCACGACATCGATGGCACGGCGCAGAACATTCTCATCGTCGGTAACGACGACCGGCAGACAGCCACGGATGCCGAGCTCGCGCAGTTGCACACCGCCCGCGACGGCGGCAGCCTCAACACCGACACGATGATGATCGTGCACGTGCCGGCCAACGGAACGAAGGCGACGCTGATCTCGTTGCCTCGTGACTCCTACGTGAATATTCCTGGCTTCGGGATGAACAAGCTCAACGCCGCGTACGTGCTCGGATACAACGCAACGCCTGGCGTCATAGAGAGCAAGCGGGCCGGCGGTGCGAAGGTCCTGGTGCAGACGATCCAGGGCCTGACCGGGCTCACGCTGGACCACTTCGTCCAGGTCGACCTGCTCGGGTTCTTTCGCATCAGCAACGCGATCGGTGGCGTCACGGTCAACATGTGCGCCGCCGTCCAGGAGCCCGACTCGGGCATCAACCTGCACAAGGGCATCAACGTCATCCAGGGGACGCAGGCGCTCGCGTTCGTCCGGCAGCGCTATAACTTCCCGAACGGCCTCGGCGACCTCGACCGGGTCGAACGCCAGCGCTACTTCCTCACCGCAGCGTTTCGCAAGCTCACCTCCGCAGGCGTGCTGCTCAACCCGATCAAGATGCAGAGCTTGCTCACGGCTGTCCAGTCCTCGATGTACATGGATGCCGGGCTGAACCCGCTTAACCTGGCCCGGCAGATGGAGAACCTCTCGGCGGACAACATCGTCGGCCAGACCATTCCCACCGACGGATTCGGGACCGCCGACGTCGGCAGCATCGTCAAGGTGACGCCGGCGGAGGTCAAGGCCTTCATCAACGGGCTCGTCGGGAACGCCGATCCGAAGCTCGCCGGGGCGAAGGCGGTCGCCCCGGCGGGCGTCACTGTCGATGTCCTGAATGCGGGAAGTGGCGTCAACGGGGTTGCTGCTGCCAACGCAGCGCTACTACGCCAGCAGGGCTTCGGAGTCGCCGCTGTCGCCAACAGCCCGACGGCAAGCACGCTGACCACCATCGAGTACTCCGACGGCATGCAGTCCCAGGCCAAGACGCTCGCCGCCTACGTTCCCGGCGCGACGCTTCAGCTCGTGCCTTCCGTGACGCACGTCACGCTGCTGCTCGGTCCCGACGGGCTCGGCGTCAAGCCGGTCGCCCCCACCGCGACGCCGGGCGCAACCGCGCACGGCACGACTGCGGCGCCGGCAGCTCCCAAAACCCAGGCGATCGACTCGGGCTGCATAAACTGACGATGACACCGGAGAAACTGTTCGCCAACCTGCTGGCGCGCGAACCCGGCCGCCCGTTCGTCACCTACTACGACGAGCAGACCGGCGAGCGCTCGGAACTCTCGGCCAAGTCGCTGGCTAACTGGGTGGCGAAGACCCACTTCCTGTTAACGGACGAGCTGGGGTTGGGGGTGGGTAACACCGCGCTCATCGCCCTTCCGGCACATTGGATCTCGGTACCGGCCTTGCTGGGATGCCTCACCGCGGGACTCGCGCTCACGCAGGGCGGTGACGGCGCGCCTCTCGCCGACGTCGCATTCGTAACGGCTGATACGGTCCTCGCAGCCGAAGGCGTCGAGAATGTGTACGCGACCGCGACGGCGAGCGCTGCGGTGGGCTACCCGGATGGGGTCCCGGCAGGGGCACTGGACTACGTGGCCGCAGTTCGTCCGCAGGCCGACACCTGGTCAGCAGTGCGCCTGGTGGCGAGCGACGATGACCCCTGCCTGTACGGACGCGCCCGCGGCGAGGTCGTGCGCGCGGCGAGCGAACGGGCCCGCGAGCTCGGCCTTGCCGCCGGAGCCCGCCTCCTGTCGACCCGTCCCTGGCTCGGTGCCGATTCGTGGCTCGACACGCTGCTCGTGCCGCTGGCGGTCGGCGGTTCGATCGTGTTCGTTGCCAACTGCACCGACCCAACGGTGCTGGAGCGGCGGGCGCTCCAGGAGCGGGTCACGAACCGGATTTGACCGGCGTCACCGGGTAGCCAGTCCCCGTCGCATCGACGCCCACGAGATACAGCTCCGTGAATCCGTCGGTAACAGGATGCTTCGGCGCGGACCCTATCTGATTGGGCCACCGCTGCACCGTCACGACGGAGAACACCGGGACCGAGGGTGTCCGGGTCATGGTGGCAGGGAATTCATTGGCGTCCTGGGCGAGCACGAACAGCCTGCGACCGTGCGCCACCACTGCCTTGTTTATCATGGCGAGCTGGCCGCCGCTCGCCGCGACGACTCCGATCACGGGGACCTTGCAGAAGCTGCGTACCGACTGCCCGTAGCCGACGATAACCGACTCATCGAGCATCACGACCGCTGCGCGGGGACCGATGGCCGTGCACAACGCCTGCAACTGACCCAGCTGCGGGACGTCTTCTCGGACGTGGCGCATCGGCCACGTCGCGGCAGCGGGCAACGCCAGCGCCGCGGCCGCCGCGAGGACCGCGACGCCTGTCATGACCGTGCCTAGACGGCGTCCGTGTGGTGTGCCCACGCCGTGCCGGGCGCGCGCGCCTGATCCCCACAGTGCACGCAAAGCATAAGTCGCCGCGACCAGGAGCAACGGCATGACGACCGGCACGTACCTGCGCATAGACCACGGTTGGTCCGGGGTGATCTTGCTACTCCACAGGTAGAAGAAGGACATGCTCAAGCCCATCGCGAGCGTCGCGCACAGCGCATAGGTGCGCCGGCGTACGAGCACCACGATCATCGCCGCATAGCCCGCGACCCCGAGGACCACCGTGGGCCAGCCGAGGTAGAGGGCCAGCCAGTGCACGGTCTGCTCGTCGTAGGTTCGCGTGCCGTCGACGGCCACCGCGGAGTATTCCTGCATGTGAACGAGGTTGGAGTTTGGCGGGCCGTGCGTCTGCATCCACAACGGACGACTGGCGAGGACCGCGAACACTGCGACCACGCCACCCGCCGCGGTCCACGCCAGCCGACGGCGAACCTGAACGCCGCGCAACCAGGCCCGCAACGCGGGTCGTCGTAATACCCACACGACGCCTGGCGCGGCCAGCACGACCAGGAACACCGCGAGCGTCGCCATCGTGATGTTGGCGCGCTGGGAGTCGTAGTACTGGCGCGAGAGGGTGACGAGATCCACCCAGCCGAGCACCGCGGTGAGGACCGCTCCGGCGAGCAGGACCGCGCATCGGATCGCGGCGTCTGCGCGCCGACGCTCCGGCGCGCTCGCGAGGAACAGGGCGGCCCCGGCGACAATGCCCAACAGGGCAAGGTCGCTGTCGATGCGAACCATTGCGGCGCTGCCCGCCGCCAGGCCACATAGCGCGAACTCGGCCACGCGCCACGACGTCATGGCGCGGTGCGCAAGTGCGAGCGAACCGATCAGGAACAGCATCGTCAACGGCTCGGTGAAGGTGTCCCTGCTGACGTAGATGTAGGGCATGCTGAGCGCCAGGATGGCCGTGGCCAACAAGGCGAGCGGAGCGCTGACGATCCGCCGGCCGAGTCCGAAGAACACGATGAGGGCGAGCGCACCTATCGCCACATTCGTGGTGAACAGCGCGCTCTGGCCGAACACAGATCCGGACACGGCGAGGATTGCGGGCAGTAGATGGTTGCCCTGCGCGTTAAGCGTTCCAGGCCCCACCGGCGAATACGCACCGATCGGGAAGCTCGCACCGGCCGGAGAGCCGTACACCTCTGGCTGGGTGTGAATGGCCAGGGAGGCATGATCCATCAGCCAGCGCCCGGTGATGGTGTAGGTCGAGGGATCCCGGATCGCGTACACGTCCTGCGCGCTGTAGCGAACGTTGTACCAGAACCAGGCCAGCGCCAGTCCCACGGCGCCCAAAGACCAACCCAGCGATGCTCGCGACACGGCTTCACTGCCCAGGCCGCTTGCCCGGACCGCAATGACGGCACCACTGACGCCCAGCGGGAGAGTCCAGGCCGGCGTGAAGTGATTGAGCAGCAATAGGGCCATCAGGGGGATCGAGAAACCGGTCACCGCGGCGGTGACCGACTCCGGAAGACCGACGACGATGCGAGCCACGAACGAATCGGGCCCGCCGGGTCTGCCCCGTGACCGCGGCCCGGCCTCAGGAGCGAACTCGACTCGCTGCATCGAACCTCCTGCGTCCAAACCTACGGCCGGTCACGGCGCCGGTGCGCCGCCGCCCGCAAGGTTACGGAGGCGACGTGGGTATGGTCCCAGGCACCTGCACAACGAGTCTCGGAGCGTACGGATGGACAAGACGTTCTCCTCGATCGCTGACGCCGTCGCTGACATCCCCGACGGTGCGTCACTGGCGGTCGGCGGCTTCGGCCTGTGCGGCATCCCGCACAACCTGATCGACGCACTGCTCGAGCAGGGCACCACGGATCTGGAGACGGTGTCCAACAACTGCGGTGTGGACGGTGCGGGGCTCGGTGTTCTGTTGGCCGCGGGCCGGATCCGGCGAACAGTCGGCTCCTACGTTGGTGAGAACCGGGAGTTCGCCAGGCAGTATCTGAGCGGCGAGCTGGAGCTGGAGCTCTGCCCCCAGGGCACGCTCGCCGAGCGACTGCGCGCCGGCGGCTGCGGCATCCCGGCGTTCTACACTCCGGCCGGCGTCGGGACTCTGGTCGCCGACGGCGGCCTGCCCTGGCGCTACGCCTCTGATGGCTCCTTGGCGCTGGCCTCGCCTGCGAAGGAGGTTCGTCGCTTCGGCGAGCTCGATTACGTTCTCGAGTTGGGGATCGTGTGCGACTTCGCGCTGGTCCGCGCGGCCCGTGGCGATCGGCACGGCAATCTCAGCTACGACGCGTCAGCGCGAAACTTCAATCCGCTGTGCGCTATGGCAGGACGGATCACGATTGCCGAGGTCGAGCGCCTGGTGGAGCCCGGGGAACTCGATCCCGAGAACGTCGACACGCCAGGTGTTTTCGTCCAGCGGTGATCGAGGTCGGCGAGGCGGGCAAGCAGATCGAGAAACATACGACGCGCCCACGTCCAGGAGCGACCCCGTGACGCTCACCCGGAATCAGCTTGCCGCGAAGGTTGCCACAGAGCTGTCGGACGGGCAGTACGTCAACCTCGGGATCGGGTTGCCGACCCTGGTGCCGAACTACGTCGCACCCGGAGTGCACGTCGTGCTGCAATCGGAGAACGGCATTCTCGGAGTGGGTCCCTACCCGTTCGAAGGCGAGGAAGATGCCGACCTGATCAATGCGGGCAAGGAGACCGTGACGATCTTGCCCGGCGCATCTTTCTTCGACTCGGCTACGTCGTTCGGAATGATCCGCGGCGGCCACATCGACATTGCGGTCCTGGGGGCGATGCAGGTCGACGTGCGAGGTGATCTGGCGAACTGGACCATTCCCGGCAAGATGATCAAGGGGATGGGCGGGGCGATGGACCTCGTGCACGGCGCCAAACGAGTGGTCGTGATGATGGAACACCTCGCCAAGGACGGCACACCGAAGATCGTGAACCGCTGCGCTCTTCCGCTGACCGGAAAGGCCTGCGTGCAGCGAATCATCACCGACCTCGCGTTGATCGACGTGACATCCTCCGGCCTGATGCTGCGCGAACTCGCCCCCGGAGTCACGGTCGGCGAAGTCCGCGCGGGCACCGAGCCGCCGCTGGTCGAGGCTCATGACCTGCAGGAGATGGCAATCGCTGGGTAAGTTGCTACCGAAGCAGCGCGCGAGCCATCACCATGCGGTTGATCTGATTGGTGCCCTCGTAGATCTGGGTGATCTTCGCGTCTCGCATCATTCGCTCGACCGGGAAGTCCATTGTGTAGCCCGCGCCGCCGAAGAGCTGCACGGCGTCGGTCGTGACCGACATCGCGGTGTCCGAGGCAAAGACCTTCGCCGCTGAGGAGGTGAAGCTGAGGTTCGGCTCGTCGCGCTCAGCCCGTGCGGCGGCGGCGTACACCAGCTGCCGCGAGGCCTCTATCCGCATCGCCATATCAGCGAGCATGAATTGCACGCCTTGAAAATCAGCTACTCGCTGCCCGAACTGACGTCGCTCCTTGACGTAGGCGACCGAGGCATCCAAGGCTCCCCGCGCGATCCCCAGCGCCTGGGCCCCGATCGCAAGCCGGGTGTGATCCAGCGTCCGTAGCGCTGTCTTGAAGCCGGTTCCGGGCTCACCGACCAGGCGGCCGACCGGAATCGTGCAGTCGGAGAAGTAGATCTCGCAGGTGGGTGAGCCCTTGATGCCCAGCTTGCGTTCCTTCGTGCCGACAGAGAAGCCTGGGTCGTCCTTGTGTACTACGAACGCGGAGATCCCATTCGCGCCGCGCGAGGGATCGGTCACCGCCATCACGGTGTAATACGTCGAGACCCCGGCGTTGGTGATCCAGCTCTTGGCCCCGTTGAGTACCCAGTGGTCACCGTCGAGCACGGCCCGAGTCCGCATCGACGCGGCATCCGAACCCGCCTCGCGCTCGGAGAGCGCGTAGCTGAACATCGCCTCTCCCGAGGCCACGCTCCACAGGACCTCCTTCTTCAGATCCTCCGAGCCGGACAGGATCACCGGCTGCGTGCCCAGCTTGTTGACAGCGGGAATGAGTGCCGACGACGCGCACGCCCGGGCGATCTCCTCGATCACGATGCAGTCCGAAATCGCGTCGGCTCCGGCGCCTCCGTACGCCTCAGGGATGTGCACCGCGTGCAGTCCGGCCCGCACCAGCGCGTCGTAGACATCCCACGGAAATTCCCCGGACTCGTCGATTGCCGCGGCGCGCGGCGCGATCTTGTCGTCGGCAAGCTCGTGTACCGCCGAGCGCAGCATCCGCTGCTCTTCGGTGAGCTGGTAGAGATCGAATTCCGGTCTGCCTGTGCCCATGATGTTATAGTAGGACGTCCTACTAAATCGGCCCAGAGGCGTGACCCGGATGTGATGCACACCGCTATCCTCGAGGAATGTCTGAGCCATTCGACGCACTCGACACACCCGACACACCTGACACACCCGGATCCTCAGCAGCCTCGTTGGCCTACCGCAACGCCCTTGAGGTCATCGGCGCGGTCGAGCCGAATGTCGCTGCGGCCATCCGCAGCGAACTCACCGACCAGAGGGCGTCGCTGAAACTGATCGCCAGCGAGAACTATGCCTCCCCTGCGGTCCTGCTCACGATGGGCAACTGGCTTTCGGACAAGTACGCCGAGGGGACGGTAGGACACCGTTTCTACGCCGGCTGCCAGAACATCGACACTGTCGAGAAGTTGGCCGCCGATCACGCCCAGGCCCTGTTCGGAACCCCGCACGCCTATGTCCAGCCACACTCGGGCATCGACGCGAACCTCGTCGCGTTCTGGGCGATCCTGGCCCAGCGCATCGAGTCGCCGGCGCTGGCGAAGGCCGGTGCCAAGCATGTCAATGATCTCAGCGACACCGACTGGCAAACCCTTCGCAAGGCGCTCGGCAATCAGCGAGCGCTCGGCATGTCGCTGGATGCCGGAGGGCACCTGACGCACGGCTTCCGCCCGAACATCAGTGGAAAGATGTTTCACCAGTCTTCCTACGGCACGGATCCCGAGACCGGGTTACTCGATTACGACCTCGTCCGCGCCCGAGCTCGCGAGTTCAGACCGCTCATCCTCATCGCCGGCTACTCCGCGTATCCGCGCAAGATCAACTTTGCGAAGATGCGCGAAATTGCCGATGAGGTCGGCGCGACGCTCATGGTGGACATGGCCCACTTCGCCGGCTTGGTCGCCGGCAAGGTCTTCACCGGCGAGTTCGACCCGGTGCCGCACGCACACGTGACCACCACCACGACGCACAAGTCACTGCGTGGACCGCGCGGCGGAATGGTGCTGTGCCAGCCCGAATACGCCGACGCCGTCGACCGTGGTTGTCCGATGGTGCTCGGCGGCCCCCTCGGACAGGTCATGGCCGCCAAGGCGGTCGCGCTGGCAGAAGCGCGTCGACCCGACTTCGCCGTGTACGCGCGCAACGTGGCCGACAATGCGGTTGTCCTGGCCGACGGGCTGATGAAGCGTGGGGCGCGGCTGGTAACTGGCGGTACCGAGAACCACCTGGTGCTCGTCGATGTCACTTCGTTCGGCCTCACCGGACGGCAGGCCGAGTCCGCGCTGCTCGATTCGGGGATCGTCACCAACCGCAACGCCGTTCCGCGTGATCCGAACGGTGCCTGGTACACCTCCGGGGTCCGTATCGGCACGCCTGCCCTCACCTCGCGAGGCTTTGGTCCCGAGGACTTCGACAGGGTTGCCGAGCTCATCGTGGACGTCCTGTCCGCGACCTCGCCCGCCGCCGCTGCCTCTGGTGCGGCGTCCCAGGCCAAGTACTCGATCGCCGATGGCGTAGCCGAGAAGACGCAGTCGGCCGCGAACGAGCTCCTCGAGGCGAATCCGCTCTATCCCGGCCTCGACATCAGCTGACTACCGTTCGAGGCTGGCACCACGGATGGAGGTTCGGATGCGGGCAGCGGACCGAGCGCAGGGCACCGCCCAGATCGGCGTGACCGGGCTTGCCGTCATGGGGCGAAACCTCGCCCGCAATCTGGCGCGACACGGGCACGTCGTCGCGCTTCACAATCGCAGCCCGCAGCGCACCCGAAGCCTCGTCGAACAGCACGGCGAGGAGGGCTCGTTCGTCCCGAGCGAGTCGATGGGCGATTTCGTTGCCAGCCTCGAGCGACCCCGGGCCGTCATCGTCATGGTTCAGGCGGGTCCGCCCACCGATGCCGTCATAAGCGAGCTGGTGCCACTTCTGGACGACGGGGACATCATCATCGACTGCGGCAACGCGCACTTCCTCGATACCCGCCGGCGCGAGGCCGCCCTGCGGGAGGATGGCATTCACTTCGTGGGGTGTGGCGTCTCCGGTGGGGAGGAAGGCGCCCTACTCGGACCTAGCATTATGCCGGGCGGCTCGGCCGAGTCGTACGAGAAGCTCGGCCCGATCTTCTCCACGATCGCCGCCCAGGTCGACGGCGTTCCGTGCTGCGTCCACGTCGGGTCCGACGCGGCTGGCCACTTCGTGAAGATGGTCCACAACGGCATCGAATACGCGGACATGCAACTGATCGCCGAAGCCTACGACCTGCTGCGGCACGGCCTGTCCGCGACGCCGGCCGAGATCAGCGGCATCTTCCGCAGCTGGAACGAAGGTGATCTCGAGTCGTTCCTGGTCGAGATCACCGCCGACGTACTCGCCCATACCGACGCCGAGACCGGTCTACCGTTTGTCGACGTCGTACTGGACCAGGCCGAGCAGAAGGGCACGGGCCGCTGGACCGTGCAGAGCGCCCTCGACCTGGGCATTCCGATCACCGGCATCGCAGAGGCAACCTTCGCCCGGGCGCTGTCCGGTCACGCCGATCAGCGGGCGGCTGCTCGCCAGGCCTTCGGCGCCAGCGCGAACGAACCTGCCATCGATGACGCCGACGGTTTCATCGAGGACGTCCGGCGCGCGCTGTACGCCTCCAAGGTGGTCGCCTACGCTCAGGGATTCGATCACATCGAAGCCGGCAGTGACGAGTACGGGTGGAACATCGACCGCGGTGCGATGGCAACGATCTGGCGCGGCGGGTGCATCATCCGGGCGCGGTTCCTCAACCGGATCCGCGAAGCATACGACGACGATCCGAAGCTTCCAACGCTGCTCGTCGCGCCGTATTTCGCCGAGGCTGTCCGCGCGGGAGTCGACAGCTGGAGACGCATCGTGAGCCACGCGGCTGCCTCGGGAATACCCACGCCGGCTTTCTCGTCCTCGCTTGCCTACTACGACGGGCTACGGCGCGACCGGCTGCCGGCTGCGCTCATCCAGGGTCTGCGGGACAACTTCGGCGCGCACACCTACCGCCGCGTCGGCCGCGATGGCACCTTTCACACCGATTGGGCCGCAGATCAGAGCGAGCACTCGGCCTGAGAGGCCTGACTCAGCGGCGGGATCTGTCCGATCGCGGCTATTCGCCGGTCGGAAGCTCCACGTGGCCGCCGAACTCCTTTCGCATCGCCGACAGCAGCTTGTCGGCGTACAGCGCTTCTCCGCGACTACTGAACCGGGCGAACAGGGCAGCCGAGAGTACGGGAGTGGGCACACCCTCATCGATGGCCGCCTTCACCGTCCAGCGTCCCTCTCCGGAGTCAGAGACGCGCCCAGCCAGGCCGTCCAAGGTCGGGTTGATCGAGAGCGCGTGCGCCGTCAGATCCAGCAGCCACGAGGCAACCACCGAACCGCGTCGCCACACCTCGGCGACCTTCGCGGTGTCGAGGTCGTACTGGTAGTACTGCGGCTGCTGAATCGGCGCGATCTCGGCGGAGTGTTCCTGACTCTGCTTGCCGGCATTCGCGTGTTGTAGGACGTTCAAGCCCTCGGCGTACGCGGCCATCATTCCGTACTCGATGCCGTTGTGAACCATCTTCACGAAGTGCCCGGCGCCGTTTGGCCCACAATGCAAGTAGCCCTGTTCCTCGGGCGACGGGTCGCCGGTCAGGCCGGGGGTGCGCTGCGCCGCATCGACTCCCGGTGCGATGCTCCTGAAGAGCGGATCGAGATGCTCGACGACCTCCTGCTCTCCGCCGATCATGAGGCAGTAGCCGCGGTCGAGCCCGAAGACGCCGCCGCTGGTACCGACATCCACATAATGGATGCCGCTGCTCTTCAGGACGGCGGCCCGGTCGACGTCATCGCGATAGGAGCTGTTCCCGCCGTCGATGATGATGTCGCCCGGCTCCATCAGGCCGGCGAGTTCTTCGACCACCTCGCCGGTGATGCCGGCGGGGATCATCACCCAGGCCACCCGAGGTTTCTCCAGCTTGGCCACGAACTCCTCAAGGGTGCTAGCCCCGATCGCACCGTCGCGCGCAAGGTCCCTCACGCTCGCCGGGCTCGTGTCGAAGGCGACCCCGGTATGCCCGTCGCGCATGACCCGGCGCAGGATGTTCGCGCCCATCCGCCCGAGACCGATCATTCCAAGCTGCATCAGGACTCCTCTTGCCGGGTTGTCTCGTGTTGCGCTGTTTCGTGCTGCACTGTCTCGTGCTGCGCTGTCGCAGCCCCCGCCGAGCGGCCCGCACGATACCTGCGGATCAAGGCGTTGGTAGAGCTGTCATGTGTCAGGTGCGGCTCGGACTCGGCAGTCAATTCGGCCGCGACTTTCTTCGCAAGGACCTTGCCGAGCTCGACACCCCATTGGTCGAAAGAATTGATGTTCCACACGGTTCCCTGGACGAACACGCTGTGCTCGTACAGGGCGACCAGGGTGCCCAACGCGCGTGGGGTCAGCCGGTCCAGCAGGAGCGTGTTCGAAGGCCGGTTGCCATCGAAGACCCGGTGCGGCACCAGCCACTGCGGTGATCCCTCGGCAGCGACCTCGGTCGCCGTCTTACCGAAGGCAAGCGCCTCGGTCTGAGCGAAGACGTTCGCGTTCAACAAGTCGTGGTGTACGCCGAGCGGGTTCAACGAATGCATGAAGCCGATGAAGTCAGCCGGGACCAGTTCGGTGCCTTGGTGGATCAGTTGATAGAAGCTGTGCTGCCCGTTTGTGCCTGGCTCACCCCAGTAGACCGGCCCGGTGGCATAGTCGACCGGTTTCCCATCGAGGGTCACGTGCTTGCCGTTGGACTCCATCGTGAGCTGTTGCAGGTACGCAGGAAAGCGCTTGAGGTACTGCTCATAGGGCAGCACCGCCTGCGTCTGTACGCCGAAGAAGTTGACGTACCAGACAGTCAGCATGCCGAGCAGCACCGGCAGGTTCTGCTCGAATGGCGCAGTGCGGAAATGTTCGTCCATGGCGTGGAAGCCCGCCAGCATCTCGTCGAAGGCGACCGGGCCGATGGCGATCATCGTCGACAAACCAATCGCCGAGTCCATCGAGTACCGGCCCCCGACCCAATCCCAGAACCCGAACATGTTCATGATGTCGATGCCGAATGCCTCGACGGCCTCGGCGTTGGTGGATACCGCGACGAAGTGACGCGCGATCGCCGACCTGTCGCCGAACGCGCCAAGTATCCAGTCGCGTGCCGTGGCTGCATTCGTCATCGTCTCGAGGGTGGTGAACGTCTTGGACGAGACCACGAAGAGGGTCTGGGCGGGATCGAGATCTCGGGTGGCCTCGGCGAAGTCCGTCCCGTCGACGTTCGACACGAAACGAAACGTGAGCTCGCGATCGCTGTAGTGGCGCAGCGCTTCATAGGCCATCACCGGACCCAGATCCGATCCACCGATGCCGATATTGACGATGTTGCGAATCGGCTCTCCGGTGTAGCCCAGCCATTGCCGATGCCGCACCTTGTCGGCGAACTCGCCCATCCGACCCAACACCTCGCGCACCGCGGACACGACATCGATCCCGTCGACGTTGATCCGCTCACCCTTCGGTGCGCGTAGCGCAACGTGCAGCACAGCCCGGTCCTCGGTGACGTTGATCCTTTCCCCGGCGAACATGGCGTGTATGCGCTCGGCGAGCCCCGACTCGCCGGCCAGGTCCATGAGCAGGCTGATCGTCTCGGCAGTCACCCGGTTCTTCGAGTAGTCCAGGAAGATCCCGGCAGCTTCGGCGGTGAGATGTTCACCACGCTGGGGGTCGCTGGCGAACAATTCACGGAGGTGTCTCCTGCCGATCTCATCGTGGTGTTCGGTGAGTGCGAGCCATGCAGGACGGGATCGCAGCTGTTCGGAGGGGCCCTGCGGTGTCTGCGCCATGGCACCATCACTACCAGACCGCCCAGACACCTCGCACGGCGATGGGCGTCCGATCAGCAAGATAGCCTCAGAGGAATCCACCGCATCTCCATCAGGGAGAGAATCTGTGAGCGAGCGACCTCGGCTCTCGGTCATCGGTACGGGCTACCTGGGCACAACCCACGCCGTCTGCATGGTTGAACTCGGTTTCGACGTGATCGGGTTGGACGTCGATAAGTCGAGGATCGAGCAGCTGCTCAACGGTGAGCTGCCGTTCTTCGAGCCAGGGCTGCCCGAGTTGCTCACCAAGCACATCGGTAGCGGCCGGCTGCGCTTCACGACCTCCTACCCAGAGGTTGCCGAGTTCGCAGACGTTCACTTCGTCTGCGTAGGCACGCCGCAGCGCAGGGACTCCCTCGCCGCCGATGTGAGCTACGTCGAGGCAGCGTTCGCCTCGCTTGCCCCGCACCTGGATCGCAAGGTGCTCGTCGTCGGAAAGTCCACCGTTCCCGTCGGTACGGCCAGCAGGATGCAGCGCATGCTGCTCGATCTCGCGCCGTGCCCCGACGTCGAGGTCGTCTGGAGTCCGGAGTTCCTGCGCGAGGGATTCGCGGTCGAGGACACCTTGCGACCTGACCGTCTCGTCTTCGGCGTGCAGTCGTCGTGGGCGGAGGACCAGATCCGTGCCGCCTACGCACCGGTGATCGCGCACGAGACTCCCGTCATCATCACTGACTTCGCTACCGCGGAACTCGTCAAGGTCGCCGCCAACTCGTTCCTCGCGACGAAGATCTCGTTCATCAACGCGATGGCCGAGGTGTGCGAGGTCGCCGGGGCAGACGTGACCAAGCTCGCCGAGGCGATCGGCCACGACGCGCGGATCGGACATCGGTTTCTGTCGGCCGGTCTCGGTTTCGGCGGTGGCTGCCTGCCGAAGGACATCCGCGCCTTCATTGCCCGGGCCGAGGAACTGAACGTCGACCAGGCCGTCTCGTTCCTTCGGGAGGTTGACCAGATCAACATACGCCGGCGCGAACGCACCGTGGATCTCGGCCTCGACCTCTTGGACGGGTCGTACACGGGAGTCCGTGTCGCCGTCCTGGGCGCTGCGTTCAAACCGAACTCCGACGACGTGCGCGATTCCCCTGCGCTGGACGTGGCTGCCTCGATCGCGCGCCGCGGCGGCCTTGTCGTCGTCTACGACCCGCAGGCGATGGACAACGCCCGCGGAGTGCACCCGGAGCTCACCTACGCCGACTCGCTTGCCGGGGCAGTCACCGGCGCCGACATCATCCTGCTGCTCACCGAGTGGGATGAGTTTCGTTCGATGCATCCCGACGCGATCGCCGCGCTCGTCGCACGGCGCAATATCGTCGATGGCCGCAACGTCCTGCAACCAGTCGCATGGCGCGAGGCGGGCTGGCACTATCGCGCCCTCGGGCGCCCTTGACGCACGCGACCCATACCGGGTCTCCCGCCTGAACGCAGCCTCTCAGTCGGACCGAATCGCCGCGTTCTTCGTCGCGACGGAGGCGGCCAACGCGTCCTGGAACTCTGCCATCTGCCTGCGTAGGGAGAGATCGGAAGTGGCCAGGATCCGGACGGCGAGCAGTCCGGCGTTACGGGCTCCCGCAATCGACACCGTCGCTACGGGAACACCCGCGGGCATCTGAACGATCGAGAGCAGCGAGTCCATGCCGTCCAAGTATTTCAGCGGAACCGGCACCCCGATCACCGGAAGGGTAGTCATCGCCGCGACCATGCCAGGTAGGTGAGCCGCTCCACCGGCTCCCGCGATGATGATCCTCAGCCCGCGTTCGGCGGCACCTTGGGCGTATTCGACCATCCCCAGCGGGGTCCGGTGGGCCGACACCACGCGCACCTCGTGCGCCACACCGAATTCGTCGAGGGCGTCGGCCGCGGCGCTCATCACCGTCCAGTCCGAGTCACTGCCCATGATCACGCCAACCACCGGCTGTTCAACCACGATCCGCTCCGTTCGCCAGATAGTCAGCGGCTGCTCGAGCACGTCCGCGAACCGCTTCCAGCTCAGTGCCGAGCGCCGTTACATGTCCGACCTTGCGCCCTGGCCGAAATGCCTTGCCGTAAAGGTGAATCTTGACATCTGGCCACCGTGCCATGCAGTGGTGAAGCCGCTCGTCGATGCCCTTGGGCACGACGTCGTCGGGGCCGGCGAGCAGGTTGGCCATCACGACGACGTCGGCAGTGGGTGTGCTCGTGCCGAGCGGATAGTCCAGCACGGCACGCAGGTGTTGCTCGAACTGCGACGTGCGCGAGCCTTCGATCGTCCAATGTGCGGAGTTGTGGGGACGCATCGCGAGTTCATTGACCAGCAGGCGCCCGCTGTATCCGGGCAGGGCGCGCGCGTCTGGCTCAGCTACCTCGAACAGCTCCACAGCCAGCACCCCGACGACACCGAGCTCACCGGCAAGCCGGAGCGCGATCTGCTGAGCCTCATCGGCAAGGTCCTCTGACAGGCTGGGGGCCGGGGCAACGACTTCGACGCAGATTCCATCAACCTGCACGGTCTGCACAACCGGCCATGCGGCCCCCTGACCGAAGGGGGACCGCGCAATGTCAGCAGCCAGCTCCCGGACGATCGCGACCTTCTCTTCGGCGAGCAGCGGCGTGTTCCCCGCCGCCGCCAGCTGCTCCGTGGCCGCAGCGAGGGTGTCGACGACCCAGACTCCCTTGCCGTCATAGCCGCCGCGCGCCGCCTTCAGCACGACAGGCCAGCCCACCTCGGCACCGAATGACCGCAGGGCACCGGCAGGGTCAGCGTCGGTGGACAGGTCGATCCACCGCGGCGAGGGCAATCCCAGAGCCGCGAGCTCTGCTCGCATGGCGGACTTGTCCTGAGCGAACCGCAAGGCGGCTGCGCCTGGGAAGACGGCCACTCCGTCTGCGGCGAGCGCCGCGATGTGCTCGTTCGGCACGTGCTCGTGATCGAAGGTCACGACGTCGCACCCCGCGGCAAAGGCGCGTAGATCGATGAGCGACCGGTAGTCGCCCACCATCACCTCAGCGGTGACGAGCGCCGCGCCGTCCTCGGCCGAATCGGCCAGCACGCGCACGGATTGTCCTAGCGAGATCGCCGCCTGTTGCATCATCCGCGCGAGCTGCCCCGCGCCTACGACTCCCACGACAGGCAAACCGGTTCGGGCGTCCACAGCCGCGAGCGTAGCTGTCGAGCCAACTCACAGGGTCTCGCCGTCCGGGGCTGAGCCGCAGTCGGTACTCTGGTGGTTAGCTATGGCCACTGATTCCCACTCCGGTTCGCTGCGCGATCACGTGCGCAGCTCATGGCGCATCCTGCTCAAAGAAGTCACGGCCTTCGGCGCGATCGGCCTGATCAGCCTCGTCATCGACCTCGGGCTGTTCAACCTGCTCTACCACCATGGCACGTTGAAGGCGAAGTGCGTCTCGACGGTCGCCGCCACAACGTTCGCCTATTTCGGCAATCGGTATCTCTCGTTCTCCCATCGCGCACGCGCCAGTCTCGGTAGGGAGACGACGTTCTTCTTCGGGATCAACCTGATCGTGCTGATCATCTCCGAATTGATCCTGGCGTTGTTCGCATACCCGCTCAACCAGCGCAACGACCACGTCATCATGAATGTGGTCAACCTGGCAACTATCGCCGTAGGCACCGTCTTTCGATTCTGGGGCTACAAGCGGTTCGTCTTCCTGCACCCGAACAACGTGCATGCTCGCACCGTCGACCTCGACGTGGAACTCGCCGAGTAGGTAGTGCTCGCCCGTTCCGCCGAGGCGCTGTCTGTCGAGGCGCTGTCTGTCGAGGCGCT
Source organism: Actinomycetota bacterium (assembly GCA_030775825.1). Lineage (GTDB taxonomy): Bacteria > Actinomycetota > Actinomycetes > Mycobacteriales > Jatrophihabitantaceae > JALYIL01. Next base: position 35,301 of record JALYIL010000012.1, on the reverse strand, counting down.
GTCAGTCGAGGCGCTGTCAGTCGAGGCGCTGTCAGTCGCCGCCGCCGATGTCGGTGTCGTATGCCTCATAGATCAGATCCGCCCCACGCTGCCTGTGCTGGATCAACCGTCCGAGCAGCCTTGTCGCCCTTTCGCGGGCCTGCTCGACGGCAGGCGGCGCTACGGGGGGTTCCGTCTGCCGGAGTAGAGCCGCGATCTCGGCGGTTATCGTTGCGTGCTCGGCCGCCAAGGCGTTCACCGCGTTGGCGAGCCGGAGGGCACCGGCCAGGATCGCCTGGTGTAGTCCGTCCGGCCCCTCGGTGACCTCGATGTGGTCGGAGAAATCGTCGGCGAGGTCAACCAGGGCTTGGTGCACTAGTTCGCCCCACAGGACAGATCGACCGACAGCCGGCGCGGCCAGAGCACTCTCCAGCGCGCTCATGGTTTCTCGAAGTTCCGCGCGGCGCCGGCGCAGATCAGTTAGCTCGGCCTTACGTGTCTGTGTGCTGGGTTCCACCGGTGCCTCCTCCGAGGTCCGTGCCCTATCAGCCACGCTGCTGCTCTTGTCGGTCACTCTCCTGCTTGGAGGGCTGCCCGTCTACCCCTCAGGAAGACTCGCAAAGGAGACCTTTGACTATGTCGAACATGTGTTCGATGATAGGGAAATGCTCGACGTGGCGATCCGTAGGCCTGACGGCACGACTGCTGTCGATCTCGGTCACCGCGGCACTCCCCCGTTACCGGTCTCGGCGGCCTTCGACGCCATCTTGCCCGAAGGGCTGGGACGAGGCAGCACCGTCAGCGTCACCGGTTCGGTCTCGCTGCTACTCGCACTGCTCGGGGCGGCTTCCACCGAGGGTGCCTGGTGCGCGCTCGTCGGCTTCCCGCTGATCAGCGCCGAGGCCGCCTACGAATACGGGATCGAGCTGTCGCGACTGGCACTCGTACCGGACACGGGCTCTGGCTGGACGACCGCAGTAGGAGCCCTGCTCGACGCGGTCGATGTGGTTGCAGCTCGCCCACCAGTTCGCGGTGACCTACCCCCTGGGGACGTCCGCCGCCTGGCTGCCCGGGCGCGTACCCGCGACGCTGTCTTCGTCCCCTTTCTCGTTGGCACAGCCCCGTGGCCCGGTGCCGACATCCGGCTCACCGCACGTCACGAACACTGGTCCGGCATCGGTGCGGGCACCGGCCGGCTGCGTGCCAGGCGGGTGGAAGTTCGCGCCGAAGGGCGCGGATCAGCTGCCCGGGCACGCTCGGCGAGCCTGTGGCTACCTGCGGCCGGGGGCGGTGTCGAGGCCGTCGACCGGGTCGACACCGGACGGCCCTCCGCGACGCTCACCCCTGTAATCGATCTGGCCGGCTGATGTCGCTCATGCCCGAAATCGCTGCCGATCGCCGAGCTCGGCGGATGTAGGGGCGGGAGCAGAAATGTCCGCCCCCCGCATGATCGCCGTCTGGTGCCCTGATTGGCCGGTTACTGCGGGGCGGCTCGAGGCCAATCTTTCCCCGCAAGCACCGATCGCCGTCGTCACCGCCAACTACGTGATCGCGTGCTCGCACACCGCCCGGATGGCCGGAGTGCGGCGTGGCCTGCGACGGCGCGAAGCGCAGAGCCGTTGCCCCGACCTGGCAGTCGTGAGCCGTAACGACGCTAGCGAAGCTCGGATGTTCGAGCCGGTCGTCGCCGCACTCGAAGCGATTGCGCCTGGCGTCGAGATCACCCGACCTGGGCTCGCTGCGATCGGCGTGCGCGGACCGACGCGCTACTTCGGCGGAGAGACGGGGGTGCTGCGCGCCCTGTCCCGTGCCGTTGCCAAGCTACCCGCTCTGCACGGAGCCGATCTGCTCATCGGTATCGCCGACGGGGCTTTTGCCGCCGAACAGGCAGCCCGGCGTGGCCTCATTGTCGATCCCGACACCTCACCCGCCTTCCTCGCCGACCTGCCGATCGAGACCCTTGATCCATCCGGTGCGTCACCGCTCATCGATCTCCTGCGACGCCTGGGCGTGCGCACTCTCGGAGCGTTCGCCGAGCTGCCACCCCGTGACGTGCTCGCCCGCTTCGGACCGTCCGGATCCTGGGCGCATCGGCAGGCAGGCGGCCGCGACGACCGCCCCGTCGCAGGCCGCAGGGCTCCCGTCGAATTCACCGTCACGCTCGACCTGGAGCCACCGGTCGATCGCGTCGATACGGTGGCCTTCAGCGCCCGTGGAGTCGCCGAACAGTTCGTGCTCGATCTCGCCAGGCACGGACTCGCTTGCACGTGCCTCGAGCTCCAGGCGCTGAGCGAGAACGGCGAAGAGACGGTGCGGCGATGGCGGCACACCGGTGTGCTCTCGACGGTGGACGTGCTCGACCGCATCCGCTGGCAACTCGAGGGATGGCTCTCGGGGATAGGGCGCCCAACGGGGGGCATCTCCCGGCTACGCCTCGTTCCCATCGAGGCCGTGCCGACGGGCGCACATCAGCAGGGACTGTGGGGGGGGTTCGGCGCTGAGGACGAGCGCACCCACCGCGCGCTGGCTCGCGTCCAGACACTGCTGGGACACGGCTCGGTGTTGACGCCGGTCCGGGGCGGAGGTCGCGATCCCGGCCCGCGCACCACCCTGGTGCCCTGGGGCGACGAACCGGCTCCGATGCGCTCACCCGAACAGCCCTGGCCCGGTCAACTGCCCGCACCCGCGCCATCGGTGCTGCTCGATCCGCCTCGGCCGGCCCAGGTACTCGACGCCGCCGGACGATCAGTGCTGATCACCGACCGGGGATCGGTGCCCCACCCCCCGGCCCGGTTCGCCTTCGGTGCGCAACGTCCCATCGCCGTGTCCTCCTGGGCCGGCCCATGGCCGGTCGACGAGCGGTGGTGGAATGCCGACTCGGCACGGCACGTCGTGCGCTGCCAGCTCGTCGATATCCGTGGACGGGCCTACCTGGTGACGTGCACGCTTCCCGAACTCACCTGGCAGGTCGAGGCCATCTACGATTGAGCGCTTCGACCATCGCGCCCGTGCCCGGCCACAGTCTCGCGCCGAGCCCCGCACCGCCTCAACGGAGAACCAGGCGAGGGTCTTCTCAACGGGCAACAGCGGCGAGGGTGGCGGCGACGGTTGCACCCAGATCCCAACAAGCCTCGGCGGCGTCCTTGTCCGGAGAGCCGATCACCGTCACCGGCGGGTGTACCCGTTGCCACCCCATGCCTTTGGCGATCGACTCGACGCCACGGATCGCACCAGCCGTGTCGTTGTTGCCGTGGACGTACAGTCCGTACGGTGCCCCGACCTTTGCTGTCAGGCAGGGGTAATACATCGAGTCAAAAAAGTGCTTGAGGGCCCCCGACATATAGCCAATATTGGCCGGCGTTCCGAGCACGAACCCGTCGGAGGCCAGCACATCCACGGCGGTAGCGGCCAGCGCCGCGCGGACAATAACCTCGATCTTCTCGAGTCCCTCTGCCTTCGTCCCGTCGAGTACAGCTTCCAGCAAGATCTGCATGGCAGGCGAACTCGTGTGATGCACGACGAGCAGGACGGGGTGATCGGCCACGTGGACACGGTATCGCCGAGCGATTCGCTGACCCGGCACCTCGGCGTGCTCGACGCTGTGGTCATTGGGCTGGCATCGATGATCGGCGCTGGAGTATTCGCTGTCTGGGTGGTAGCCCAGGAACGGCGAGGTTGCGCCGGCATCGCGCAGGAGGGCTGACGCCAGCCAGGTTGCTATTCCGAACAAAAGTTCGATAATTGACCCATGGGCTGGCAGAACCCTCCGATCCCGTGGCATGAGCTCGAACGCCGGCTCTCCGGCCGTCCTGCTCCTGCGCCTTCACCAGGCAACCGACCCGCCGGCGACGGCGGCGATTCGCCGGCCTGGTCACGCAGACGCGCTGCCTACGAACCGGCGTCGTTGCTCACCCGTGGTAGCGCGGGCGCGCCGGTGGCCTACGCCGAACTGCACTCGCACTCCACCTTCAGCTTTCTCGACGGGGCCAGCTCACCTGAGGAGATCGCAGAGGAAGCGGTGCGCCTGGGACTGACCGGCGTGGCTCTCACCGACCACGACGGCATGTATGGCATCGTCCGATTCGCCGAGGCAGCTGACGCGCTCGGGTTGCCCACGGCCTTCGGTGCCGAACTCGGATTCGCCCCGGCACTGCCCCAGACCAAAGCCGACCAGATGATTGCCGCCCGCGTCGGAGTTCCCGATCCACCGGGCACGCATCTGCTGGCGCTGGCTCGTGACCCCGCCGGCTACGCCAGCCTGTGCCGTGTCATCAGCACGGCGCACCTGCGCGGCGGAGCCAAAGGACGTCCGGCTTATGACATCGACGAGGCAGCCGAGGCAGCTGACGGGCATTGGCTGGTGCTCACCGGGTGCCGTAAGGGCTCGGTTCGCCAGGCGCTCGAAGCGCAGCGAGGCACCTTCGCCCTCGATCCCGCGCGCCGGGCTCTGGCCGAACTCGTCGATCGTTTCGGCCGGGACAACGTCGTCGTGGAACTGACTCACGAACTCGACCCCCTTGCCGACGAGCGCTTCGAAGCACTCGTCACCCTGGCGGACGAGGCGGGCCTTCCCATCGTTGCCACCACTGCCGCGCATTACCACGCCCCACCCCGACGGCCGCTGGCTACGGCAATGGCGGCGGTGCGTGCCCGCAGCAGCCTGGACGAGATCGATGGCTGGCTGCCGGCATGGGGCGGGCAGCATCTGCGCTCAGGGGCGGAGATGGCCGAGCGGTTCGCTCGATGGCCCGGTGTGGTGGACAACGCCGACCGGCTGGCCAAGGAATTGTGCTTCCCGTTGGCGCTGATCGCGCCGAGCCTTCCGCCGTTTCCCGTCCCGGACGGGCACACCGAGATGACGTACCTGCGTCAGCTCGCCTACCAGGGCGCCGCCGCGCGCTTTGGGGGCAAGTCCCACGAGCAGGCCGCGTATCGCCAGATCGAGCACGAACTCGCGATCATCGAGGAACTGCATTTCCCTGGCTATTTCCTCATCGTGTGGGACATCGCCCGCTTCTGCCGGGAGAGGGGGATTCTCTGCCAGGGCCGAGGCTCAGCAGCAAATTCCGCGGTTTGCTACGCGCTCGCGATCACGGCCGTGGACGCCGTCTACTACGAGCTGATGTTCGAACGCTTCCTCGCCCCCGAGCGCGGCGAGCCGCCCGACATAGATCTCGACATAGAGTCCGATCGTCGTGAGGAGGCAATCCAGTACGTATACGAACTCCACGGACGTGAGCACGCGGCGCAGGTCGCCAACGTCATCACCTACCGGCCGAAGTCCGCGGTACGCGACGTCGCGAAGGCTCTCGGCTACTCGCTGGGTCAACAGGACGCGTGGAGCAAAGAGATCGAGATGGGCTATTACTGGACCCCTGATCTCTGGGTCGATCCTGCTGCGGACCCGGCCAGCCCGATCGAGCCCGATCGTTCGTGGGAGGACACCGGTCGCCCACCGCAAGCCGTCGTTGAGCTGTCCGCTGAACTGCAGAATGCCCCTCGGCATCTAGGGATCCACTCCGGCGGAATGGTGATGTGCGATCGCCCGGTGATCGAGGTGTGCCCGGTCGAGTGGGGTCGAATGGCCGGACGCACCGTGCTGCAGTGGGACAAGGACGACTGCGCGGCGGTTGGTTTGGTGAAGTTCGATCTGCTGGGGCTCGGGATGCTGTCGGCTCTGCAGTACAGCTTCGAGCTCATCGAATCCTGGCACGGCATCCGATACGACCTCGACTCGATTCCCAAAGAAGCAGCGTGTGTCTACGACATGCTCTGCGCAGCTGACTCGATCGGCGTGTTCCAGGTCGAGTCCCGCGCCCAGATGGCGACCTTACCGCGGCTGAAACCACGCAATTTCTATGACCTTGCCGTGGAAATCGCGCTGATCCGACCTGGGCCGATCCAAGGCGACTCGGTTCATCCCTATATCCGCCGCCGTAGCGGCCTCGAGGCGATCACCTACCCGCACCCGCGCCTGGAAGGGCCGCTGAAGCGAACTCTCGGCATTCCGTTGTTCCAGGAGCAACTGATGCAACTGGCCGTTGCGGTGGCGGATTTCACGCCGGCCGAAGCTGACCGCCTACGTCGCGCGATGGGCTCGAAGCGGTCTCGCGACAGGATTGACCAGATGCGGATCAGGCTTTACGACGGGATGGCCGCCAACGGCATTACCGGTCCTACCGCAGACGACATCTACGAGAAGATCCAGGCATTCGCGGCGTTCGGCTTCGCCGAGAGCCACTCGATCAGCTTCGCTCTGCTGGTCTATGCATCGTCGTGGTTCAAGCGGCACTATCCGGCGGCATTCTGCGCAGCACTGCTCAACGCACAACCGATGGGTTTCTACTCTCCTCAATCGCTCGTGCATGACGCGAAGCGGCACGGCATCGAAATTCGCAAACCCTCGCTGGAGGTCTCAGTGGTGACAGCGTCTCTCGAAGCGGGACATGGCCCTTCACAGTGCGCGTGCCTGGACGCGCCACAGCCCGCTGTGCGGCTCGGGCTCGGCGGCGTACGCACGATCGGCACTGAGCTGGCCGAGCGGATCGTCACGTCACGTGAGGTTGAAGGCCCGTACACCTCGATGGCTGATCTGGCCCGCCGGATCGGATTGTCGGTCGATCAGATGGAAGCCCTGGCGACGGCGGGAGCCTTCGACTTCTTTGACATCAGCCGGCGTGATGCCCTTTGGGCGGCGGGCGCCGCAGCGACAGCGCGCCCGGGCCAGCTCGACGTGGTCACCTTCGGCGAGACATCCCCGCCCATATTGTCGGAAATGTCCGAGCCCGAGCAGTTGATCGCCGACCTGTGGGCCACTGGCATAACTCCCGATCTCTACCCCACCGCGATGATCCGTGACCGCCTCGACGCGCTCGGAATCATCCCCGCTGTCGATCTACGGTCTCTGCAGGATCGCACCCGGGTCACGGTGGGGGGAATTGTGACCCATCGGCAGAGGCCCGCCACGGCTCGGGGAGTTACATTCCTCAACCTCGAGGACGAAACCGGGATGGTGAATGTCATCGTCGACGAGATCGTGTGGGCTCGTCACCGACGAGTCGCCCGCGAGTCAGGCGGCTTGCTCATCCGCGGCATGCTCGAACAAACCGAAGGCGTCATCAATATCCTCGCCGAGCGCATTACCCGTCTGGACCTCGGATTGCATACCCGGTCCAGAGATTTCCGGTGAGCGGCGCCCGACCCTGAGCCACCCCTGATCCCCGCGGCCGAAGCTAGACCGCGCGCTGACTAGCGCAACCGTGCAGACTGCGGCAGTGTTCTCGGTGCACCAACCAAGGACAAGGTGAGCCAAATGAAGATCTCGGACATCCTGCGCCACAAGGGCTCCAGTGTGGCGACGATCGCCCCGTCGGGCGCCGTATCGGAGGTGCTGGCGCAGCTTGCAGAGCACAATATCGGTGCCTTGGTCGTCCTCGATGGGACCGAGGTGGTCGGCATCGTCTCCGAACGCGACGTCGTCCGGCGTCTGCACGAACGGGGCGCCGAAGTCCTCGACCTGACCGTCGGCGACATCATGACGACTTCGGTCGTCAGCTGTGGCTCGCACGATTCGGTCGACAGCGTCGCAGAGACCATGACCGAGCGCCGCATCCGGCACATGCCCGTGGTTGATGACGATGCCCTCACCGGCATCGTGACCATCGGCGACGTGGTCAGCAGCCGGATCCGCCAACTCGAGCAGGACCGAGGTCAGCTCGAGCACTACATAACCGGCTGACCCGTCGCTATAGCCGGCTGAGCTCTCGCCGTCGCTGCTCTTTCCTTGTCCTCTGCGGTCTCCACTGCGGCGTCTCGGTGCCGCGCCCGTCGCGGTCCTGATCAGCCAGCTGACCGAGTCCGCTGGGCGGGCGACGGTTGGCCCTGCCCGCGCGGGGGTTCCTCGCTCCAGCTGACCATGCAGGCATTCGTCGCACCGGTCAATGCCGCCGATAAGACGCGGCTTTCTGCGGTGTCGGGAGAGTGCAGCCCGGATACGCTTGCCGGCATGGCGCAGACCCGAACGTCGTCATGGATGATCGCCTTTCCGGCGATCCTCGCCATAACGCTTTCGGTCGCAGGTTGCACCAGTAGCGCGCATCCCGCTCCTAAGGGCGCAGCGTCGTCCTCGGCTGCGGCCACCCGCTGGTGGTCCAATAGCGCGGTAGCTGTCGGAAGCCCTATCGATGCCTCGAATCCGACCGCGGCCGCGCGGGCGCTGCAACCCTCGAGGGCCGAATACTGCGGCATGCTGAAACAGACCCTCCAGGCCGGCAAGTCACTCTTGGCTTCCGGAAGCGCCAGCGACCCGAAGCTGCTCACCAGCAGCGAGGCATTCGTCGCGGAGATCCAGGCGTTAGCACCAGCGGCAGTCTCAGGTTCCTGGCAGGTACTTGGACCGGTGATCGTTCAGCTGGTCAAAGCGGGCGGGGCGTTGCCGACCGGGTCGAGCGCAGGGTCAGCCCAGAACCTACAGGCAGCAACCGCGATCAATGCCGACTCGAAGAGCAACTGCGGGCTTGATCTTTCCCCGGTCGCGACGGGCGGGTGAGGGACCGCTACCGCGGCGGAAATTGCTGGGTCGGGTAGGGATATCCCGGCGGGCCGGGTTGTCCCGGCGGCGGGTACTGCTCCGGTAAGGGACCCTGCTGAGAGCCAGGCGGGTACGGGCCGCCCCCGTATGCCATCCGCGCGCGTCGACTGCCGTCCTCCTCGATGAGCCGGTTCAACGTCTGCTGCATCTGATCAGAGCGCGGCACGTTGCGCAGATCCTCTTGGCCCTGCTCCCCTGCAGATTCGATCGTCAAGGTGCCCGCCTTGACAATGCGATCCCACAATGACTGGGAGAAGCCGACGTCATTGATGCGTTGCAAGGCGATGTCGCGCCCCGCGTGCCGCATGATGCCTTTGCGAATGAGGACACGGTGCGTGGTGAAGACATAGTGCGTCGTGCGCCACGCCAGCCACGGCTTGACAGTGAGCAAGATCAGCGCTACCAGTGCGAGGACGACGATCGCGATGATGAGCGCCTGGTGCGTCGTCCCAGAGCTCGGCGCGTACCCGATCGACAGACCAGCGGCAGCGCAGATAGCCAGGAACCAGAACGTCGCGGGAACGAGTGTTATCCAGTGCGGGTGCAGGTGTTCGACGATCTGCTCGTCGTTCGCGAGAAGCTTGTCGGGGTATGGCACATCCACCTCCGGGTAGTCGCCGTCCACGCTATCGGGACTTGGCGGATGTGCGTTTCTCTTCGCCCATTCTTGGTGAACCTTGCGAAGGTGTGAGGTCTACGTAAAGTCTGGCGAACTGCTTCGGGGCTGGCGGCACCTGGTGCAGGCTGTCAAGCCGGTCGTACGTGTTCGACGTCGCCCGCTCCGATCACTTGCCGCACGCCGGCTACGTCGAGGACCAGGCGTCCCGACTCGTCAACCCCCACCGCCCGTCCACGAATCACCGAATCCCCCGTCGTCACCGCGACGTGCTGCCCGATCGTTGCGCAAGAGTCGCGGTAGGCCGCCGCGAGCCCGCAGGCGTCGGCATCGCCGGAGGCGCGGCTCCACCGCGCGAGTCGGGCATCGAGCTTTCGCAGGATCTCGGCGAGGAGCAGGTTCCGATCGGTTTCTCCGGCGCCGCACAATGCGAGCGAGGTTGCGACCTGCGTGGCAAGTTCGTGTTCTGCGTTCGAAACGTTGAGCCCGATGCCGATCACGACAGCCTCGCCGCTGGCCTGAGCGAGGATCCCGGCCAGCTTTCGACCGGAGTGGGGCCCACCATCGGCGAGCAGGTCATTGGGCCATTTCAACGTCACGGAGACCCCGGTGTCCATAACGGCGTTATGCAGCGCGACTCCGGCCAGCAATGGCAACCAGCCCCATGCCATCACGGCGACGGCGGGTCGCAGCAGCACCGAGAAGGTCAGCCCCGCGCCCGCCGGTGATATCCACTGTCGATCCAGGCGCCCACGACCGGCGACTTGAAGTTCGGCCACCAGCACGCTGCGGTCGGGGGCGTCACCGTCAGCCAGCAGGTCGGCGTTGCTCGATCCCGTCTGCTCGACCACGACGACTCGCGCCCAGCGCTCACCGGCCTCGGCACGAATCGTGTCGGCATCGATCGGCGAACGCCAACTCACGTCCGACACCGTAGTCGAGCGCCCCAGCACGCGCGCGTATCCGGAGAGTTCCGCCACGTCCACCGTCCCGTCAGCAGCGTGATGATTAGGCTCACGCCCATGGCAGCAGAGCCCGTCGGAAACGAACTCGATCCGCATACCACCGCTGGAAAGCTCGCAGATCTCGAGCGGCGCTTCGATGAGGCGGTCCACGCCGGCTCGGAGCGCGCGGTCGACAAGCAGCACGCCCGGGGCAAGAAGACAGCGCGTGAACGGGTGGACGCCCTTCTGGACAAGGGGTCCTTCATCGAACTAGACGAATTCGCCCGCCATCGCTCGACCACGTTCGGGATGGCAGACAAGCGGCCGTTCGGTGACGGCGTGGTCACCGGGTACGGGACTGTAGATGGCCGCCCGGTCTGCGTGTTCAGCCAGGACGTCACCGTCTTCGGTGGAAGCCTGGGTGAGGTCTACGGCGAGAAGATCGTCAAGGTGCTCGATTTCGCGATGAAGACCGGCTGTCCGGTGGTGGGTATCAACGAGGGTGGGGGTGCCCGAATCCAGGAAGGGGTCGTGAGCCTGGGACTCTACGGCGAGATCTTCCGGCGCAACGTGCTGGCATCCGGGGTGATTCCGCAGATCTCGTTGATCATGGGGGCGGCTGCGGGTGGTCACGTCTATTCCCCGGCCTTGACCGATTTTGTCGTCATGGTCGACAAGACCTCGCAGATGTTCATCACCGGCCCTGACGTGGTGAAGACCGTCACGGGCGAGGACGTCACTCTCGAGGAGCTGGGCGGAGCGCGTACACACAACACAACCAGCGGCAATGCCCATTACCTCGGCGGAGATGAGGACGACGCCATCAATTACGCCAAGTCCCTGCTGTCCTACCTACCGAGCAACAACCTGGACCCGCTGCCCATTTACGACACCGAGGCCTCGGCTGAGGTCGAGCCGGCCGACGCGTTTCTCGACACCTTCATTCCGGATTCGGCCAACCAGCCCTATGACATGCACGAGGTTATCGAGCACTTGCTCGACGACGGTGAATTTCTCGAGGTACATGCGCTGTTTGCCCAGAACATCATCTGCGGCTTCGGACGTGTGGAAGGCCATCCCGTCGGGATCGTCGCCAATCAGCCGATGCATTTCGCCGGATGCCTGGATATCGATGCCTCCGAGAAGGCGGCGCGGTTCGTTCGTACCTGCGACGCCTTCAACGTCGCCGTCATCACTCTTGTCGACGTGCCCGGGTTCCTGCCCGGCGTCGGACAGGAGCATGCCGGGATCATTCGCCGTGGCGCAAAGCTCATCTACGCCTACGCCGAGGCGACCGTCCCATTGATTACGATCGTTACCCGCAAGGCGTTCGGTGGCGCCTACGATGTCATGGGGTCCAAGCACCTGGGCGCAGACATCAACGTCGCATGGCCCACGGCGCAGATCGCCGTCATGGGCGCGCAGGGCGCGGCCAACATCCTGCACCGCAAGGCATTACTCAAGGCCTCCGACCCCGAAGCACTGCGCGCACGTGTTGTCGCCGAATACGAGGACACGCTGGTGAACCCCTACGTCGCTGCCGAGCGCGGGTACGTCGACTCGGTAATCCCGCCATCGCATACCCGCGCCTTCGTCGTGAAGTCGTTGCGGATGCTGCGCAACAAGCGAGAAACCCGGCCACCGCGCAAGCATGGGAATATCCCCCTGTGAGCGAGCGCCCGGCGACGGAGTCAGGCCCACACCTCGCCCCCGCAGTAACGCTGCCCGCGGTACCCCTGCTTCGAATCGTTCGCGGCGCTGCGACGCCGGAGGAGGTCGCTGCCCTGGCCGCCGTCATGAACGCCGCCGCGGCCGATGGCGACGCTCCCCCGACATCGGCTACCGGCGAGCTGCTCCGAGGACGGTGGAACGACCCCGCGTGGGGCCATCGCCGCCCCTTGCTTGCCGGCCCCGGCGGCTGGCGAGCCTGCGCCCGCTAGCGCCCCGTGTAGGTAGCCTTGCCCGGCCCCTCGCGCAGGAACGACGCGACGGCATTCCTCAGGTCCTCGGTAGCGAACAGCGCGCCACTGATGCCTGGCGTCACCTCGTCGGCCGCTCCGGTGCCCACTTCGATCTGCTCGCGGATGATGGCCTTGGTCGCGGCGTGGGCTCGGGTGGGGCCAGTGGCCAGGCGAAGGGCAAACTCCTGGGCGGCCGCAGCAAACCCTTCGTCCGGCCATACCCGGTTGACGACGTTCCACCGTTCCAGCGTCGCCGCCGGATAGAGCTCACCGGTATAGATGAGCTCCCGGGAGCGCGCCGGGCCGGCGCGCTCGGCCAGCCGTTGCGGCCCACCCATGGACGGGGTGAGCCCGACAACAGCCTCGACGAGCCCGAAGCGGGCCGACTCGGCGGCGAGGAGAAGGTCGCAGGCGAGACCGATCTCGAACGCGGCTGTCAGACACAGCCCATGTGCCGCGAACACGGTCGGCATCTTGAGGTCTTCCAGCGCGTGAATCATCTCGAACCAGAGGCGCCACAGTTGGGCCGCAGAGTCGGGCGTCAGGGGCGCGAAGACGTTGACGTCGACACCGGCTGACACCGCGCGTCCTTCGGCGCGGATCAACAACCCGCGCGAGTCTGAGACAGCAACGGCGGCGATTCCCTCGGCCAATTCAGCGACCGTCGCTTGGTCGAACAGGTTCAGCGGTGGACTGTCCAGGGTGATGATCGCGAGGGGACCATCGTGATCGAGGCGAGTCGAGGACATCTGCGCAGGCTAGTCCGAGCCCGGAATGGGCGCACCGGCTCCGTCTGCGCATCCGCAGTCCCCAGGTCGATCGGGCAGCCGATCGAGCGTGGCCAGGAGCAGCTCGCGCAGCCTGGGGAGGTTCGTGGCGAATGCGGCCAAGACCTGCGCGTGTGTCACTCCGTGCCCTGCCTCGACGCCGGCGTCGAGGTCGGTGACGAGTGCCAGCGTTGTGTAGCAAAGCCCTAGCTCGCGGGACAGGCCTGCCTCGGGCATCGCCGTCATCCCGATGATCCGCCAGCCATGGGCTTGGTATTCCAGCGACTCGGCACGCGAAGAAAACCGCGGACCGTTGATGACGACGAGTGCCCCGCCGTCGGCCACGTCGATCGCGGAACCCACCGCCGCCGCGCGGCCGTCCGGGCAGTATGGGTCGGCGAAGGAGGCGTGGCCTACGCCGCGCCCGGAGCCGAAGAAGGTGTGCTCACGGCCGCTCGTGCGATCGACGATCTGGTCCGGGACCACGAGAGTGCCGGTCGGCAGATCTCGGGTGAGCGATCCCACGGCGGACAAAGACACGATCTGGCGGACCCCGACCGCCCGCAGGGCCCAGAGATTGGCCCGGTACGGCACGACGTGCGGCGCGAAGCGGTGGTCGGCCCCGTGCCGCGGCAGGAACGCCACTTCACGCCTACCTAGCATCCCCAGCGTCACGGCACTGGGCCGTCCGTAGGGCGTGTCGATCTCACGCTGCTCAGGACTATCGAGCAGTGAATAGAACCCCGATCCGCCGATCACACCGACGACCCCCGCGGATGCCATGATCAGACCGTATCGAGTCTCGATTTGCACCTTGGCCGGACTCCGACAAGATGTATAGCGAAACCGGAGCGCGGGCACCCCCGATCTGCGCTCCGGTTTCGCTTTGCCGTCACACTGGTAACGCGGCGGGGGCGCCGGCAGGTACGGACAACGGGAGAGCTGCTATGCACCGAAAGCACTTTCAAGTCGAGCACGCGGCCTTCGCGGAGGCCTTTCGCGCCTTCGTCGACAAGGCGATCGTGCCGAACTACCTGGACTGGGAGAAGGCCGGCATCACCCCCCGCGAGATATTCGTCGAGGCTGGACGCAGCGGGTTTCTGGGCATGTCGCTTCCCGAGCAGTACGGCGGCGGCGGCGTGGTGGACTTCCGGTTCAACCAGGCCCTCGACGAGCAGATTGCGATGGCCGGAATCACCGGTTCCGGGCTGGGCATCTCGCTGCACAACGACACGTGCCTTCCCTACTTCCTTTCCTTCTGCAACGACGAGCAGCGCGAGCGGTGGCTTCCCGGCATCGCGAGCGGAGAACTGATCACGGCTGTCGCCATGACCGAGCCTGGTGCAGGTTCAGACCTGTCCGGCATCCGGACGAGCGCCAAGCGCGACGGCGAGCACTACCTGGTCAATGGCAGCAAGACCTTCATCACGAATGGGATCAACGCCGATCTGGTGATCACGGCGGTCCGCACAGGCGAGGACCGCCACCGGGGAATCTCGTTGCTCATCCTGGAGCGGGGTATGCCGGGCTTCGAACGTGGTCGCAATCTGGACAAGCTCGGCCTGCACAGCCAGGACACCGCCGAACTGTCGTTCACCGACGTGCGGGTTCCGGTGGCCAACCTCCTCGGCGAACAGAACTCCGGCTTCGCCCAGCTGACGCAGAAGCTACCCCAGGAACGAATGTCGATCGCAGTCTCGGCTGTCGCCGAGTCGCGCGCAGCGTTCGAGAACACGCTGTCCTACGTCCAGGAGCGAAAGGCCTTCGGCACGACAATCGGGTCGTTCCAGAACACAAAGTTCGTCCTCGCCGAGGTCGCGACCGAGGTGGACGTCGCAGAGGCCTTCATCGACCGGTGCGTCGATCGGCTCAACGACGGCGACTTGACGCCCGCGGATGCGGCAAAGGCGAAGTGGTGGAGCACCGAACTGCAAGGACGCGTCATCGACAGGTGCCTTCAGTTGCACGGCGGGTACGGGTACATGACTGAATACGCGATTTCCCGCGCTTACGCCGACGCTCGAGTCACCCGAATTTACGGCGGGTCCACCGAGATCATGAAGGGCGTCGTCAGCAAGTCGCTGGGCCTGTGACGGTCCGCTTCGTGCTCGCTTCCGCATCGCCCGCGCGGCGGGCGTTGCTCCACCGAGCCGGCGTGAACCCCGAAGTGATCGTCAGCGCAGTCGACGAGGATGAATTAAGTGCCGCACTAGGCCCGGTGAGTACCAGCAAGCTGGTGAGCAGCCTCGCCGAGGCCAAGGCGCGAGACGTCGCGGGCCAACTCGACAGCGGGAACGGCCCGGCCATCGTCGTCGGCTGTGACTCGATGCTCGACATCGACGGCGTCGCCATGGGCAAGCCCGGATCGGCCGTCGCCGCGATAGCTCGCTGGAAGCTCATGCGTGGCAGGTCGGGGACGCTGATGACCGGGCACTGCGTCATCGATGTCGGCACCGGTGCGACGATCAGCGCTCTCGCCTCAACGACGGTGCACTTCGCCCAGCTCAGCGATGATGACATCGAGCTGTATTGCAGCACCGGCGAGCCCGATCAGGTGGCGGGCGCATTCACCGTGGACGGCCTGGGCGGCTGGTTCATCGATGCCATCGCCGGCGACCATCACAACGTTGTGGGGCTGTCCCTGCCGCTGTTGCGGCGCGTGCTGGCAGAGCTTGGTTACGGGCTGCCGGAGATCGGATTCGGCCGGGCGGCAACCGAAGGCTGAGCTTGCGCAGTGAAGGTTGCGATGGGCTCGTCCTGGCCACGCAGCGTGACGGTTGCAGCCGGAGTCCAGTGCCGCTGTTCCTCCGGGGAGCACGCAAAGACGACATCCGCGCTGGCGAGCACCCGGGCTGCGCACTGCTTGGCTAGCTCGGTCAGCCGCGCGGCCTCGTTCACCGCGTCGCCGATCACCGTATATTCCAGCCGGCTGGCCGCTCCGATCTGACCGGCGACCACCGGCCCGGCAGCGACCCCGATGCCGATGTCGACCTCACCGCCTGCGTGGACCTCGTCACGGATCCGCCGGGCCGTGCACAACCCGGCCGTGGCGGGATCATCGAGGGCGACCGGGGCACCGAAGATGCAGAGCGCGGCATCGCCCTCGAACTTGTTCACCAGGCCGCCTGCGGCTTCGACGGCGTCAACGACGATGCCGAAGAATCGATTCAGCATGGCGACCATTTCGCGCGGATTTGTCTTGCGGGTCAGGGCCGTCGAACCGGTGATGTCGACGAACAGGGCAACGACATGACGATTCTCCCCGGACAGCGTGACGCCTTCGCGCAGCACTTGCTCGGCCACGGCGGAACCGACGTGGCGCCCGAACATGTCGGTGATGTGATCGCGCTCGCGCAGGCCAGCGAGCATCTCGTTAACCCCGTTCTGGAGCATCCCGATCTCACCTGGATCATCGACGACGACCCCCTCTTCGAGCTCCCCCTGCCCGACACGATGCAGCACGTCGAGCAGATTGCGCAGCGGAACACCGATGGCGCGGGCGGCGAGGGCGTTGGAGAAGAAGCCGATCGCGAGCGCGACCGCGGCGAGCAGGATTCCGGCACCTCGGACGTGACTTCGGCTCGGTGGTACCGATAGCACGAGGATGATCCCCAGAACGGGGATCCCGGTCGTCAGCAGCCAGTTGAGCAGTAGGCGATCGCGGACGGGCAGCAGCATCGACCTGCGCGGAGGATGCGCGGCCAGGGCCAGTTGGATCACGGGGCGGGTAAGCCGGGCCACGAGCAGGTAACTGACCCCCGCGGTGCTTAACCCGGCCAGGAACAATCCTCCGGCGTACCCGCCGGCCTGGTTTAATCCGCCCCCGAGCCCCGCTACGAGTGAGCTCAGCACGATGGCGGCCAGCATCCACAGCAGACCGCACAGCAGCGCCAGATCGATCGGTGTGCGCAACGCCCGCCGCGCCTCCTGCCGGTCGGGAAACCGGCCCCGCACCAGCCAGTGCAACGTGCGCTTGTGACGCGTGACACCGATGATCGTCCCGAGCGTGGTGGCGGCTGCGGCGTAGCTGGCCGCGGTGGTGAGGATGACCACCCGTTCGCCGTGTGGGGTGTTCGCGTTCAACCCGATGAGCAGCGCCGCCACCGTGAGGATGCCGAAGATGTTGGCGGCGATCACCGCTGCCGCCACACCCACGACAGTCCTCAGGGCGAACGGCATCCCCGACGGTGCCGTGTCGGGCAACGCAACGGTCTCACTCACATTGCAAGGGTCCCATCCTGGACCGCGTCAGCGTGCTGGGCGAACCCTGAGGGCGGCAAGCCGACTCGCCCGCCAACGTTCGTATCCAACCGGTTGTTGGCGAAGCGTCAGGCGATTGAGCGCCTCCACGATCGCCGCCACCTCCTGCTCCGATGCGCCGCCACGGACACGGATCGTCTCTTGACGCGGTACCGGGCCGGTCCTGGTGCTCATACCGGCACGATCCCATGGTGCTTGTCCGGGCGGCGGCGCGACTTGCCGACGAGCACGGCGTAACGCAGGACAAGCTCGGCGCGCAACTCGTGCGGCTCGATGATCGCATCCAGGACCAGATCGGAGGCGAGGCGGAGCAGATCGACGTCCTGCTCATACTCCGCTCGCCTGTCCGCCACGAATACTTCGCGCTCATCCGGGTCGGTGATTTCTTCGATCTTGTTGGCGTACACGGCGTTCACGGCGGCTTGTGGACCCATGACCGCGATCTTCGCGCTCGGCAACGCGATGCAAGCATCGGGCATGAAGCCCGGACCGGCCATCGCATACAGGCCGGCCCCGTAGGCCTTGCGCACGATCACCGACAGCTGAGCGACCGTCGCCTCAGCGACCGCGGTAATCATCTTCGCGCCGTGGCGAATGATCCCTTGCCGCTCCACCTCGCTGCCGATCATGAATCCGGGGACATCGGCGAGGTAGAGCAACGGCACGTTGAAGGCATCACACAGCCAGATGAAGCGAGCGCCCTTGTCCGCCGAGTCGACGAACAACACGCCGCCGCGCACGGACGAGTTGTTCGCGACCACGCCTACCGGGCGTCCGTCGATCCGCCCGAAACCGGTGATCAGCTCAGCGGCGTAGAGCGGCTTGACTTCGAAGAACGAGTCGGCGTCCACGAGCGCGTCGAGGAGCACGTGCATGTCGAACGGCACGGACTCGTCCGCGGGTATGTGATCCTCCGTCAAGGACAGCGCGGGCTCGGCGGCGACGGAGTCCGGCGGCTGCTCGCGCCAGCAGGTCGGGAGGTAGGAGAAGAACAACTTGGCCTGTTCTATGGCGTCCGCGTCGTCAACAGCGAGATTGTCGCCGCATCCAGAGATGGTCGCGTGCATGCGCGCGCCGCCCATCTCCTCGAGCGTGACCTTCTCCCCGACGACCATCTCTGCCATGCGGGGGGAGCCCAGGTACATGGACGCGTTGCCCTCGACCATGATTACGACATCGCAGAAGGCGGGGATGTATGCGCCGCCGGCCGCCGACGGGCCGAACAAGCAGCAGATCTGCGGCACCTTTCCCGACAGGGCCACCTGATTGTGAAAGATGCGTCCCGCGCCCCGACGTCCCGGGAACAGCGCGACCTGGTCGGTGATCCGCGCCCCGGCCGAATCGATCAGCCAGAACACCGGAAGTTCTTCGGTAAGCGCGCGCTCGGTAATGCGGATGATCTTCTCGACCGTCCGGGCGCCCCACGAACCCGCTTTGACGGTCGGGTCGTTCGCGACCGCGAGCGCAGGGCGACCATCCACTAGACCCTGCCCGGTCACGACACCATCGGCCGGCAGACCGGCAGCGGTCGCGTTGGCCAGCTGACCGTCCTCGACAAAGCTTCCGGCGTCGAAGAGCAGATCGAGGCGATCGCGGACGTAGAGCTTGTGCTGGGCAGCGAGCTTCGCCGCGGCCGGACCGGACGGCCCCAACGTCGCGCTGCGCGCAGTCGCGATCTGCTTACCGCTCACGTGAGCACCGCTGCGGCATCGTGCAGTTCCCGCACCCGCTCAGGCCATGGGACGGTCAACTGGGCCGAAACTACGCTACCTGGGCAGATGACACGTACCGGCGGTCGGCACTGCAATGGCCGATGGCCGCCGAGACGAGCAGATCGTTCTCCCGCTGCCGCGCCCGTGCGTTGTCGGACTCGCTCTGGTATCGGTCGAGGACCTGCCGCAACACCGGCCTGTGTGCGGTAGCCGATGCCCACGCGAGCCGGCAAATCTCGGATGCTTCGAGCGGATGCCCCTGGGTGTCCAGGCTGTGCAACTCGATCTGGGCCCACAGCAGCTGCTGCCAGTCGTATTGCAGTGCGAGCAGCAGGTCGCTGCGCTTGGCGAACACGGCGGCGACCTCGGGCAAGCTTTCCAGCCGAATCGGATCCTGCGGGTAGCGCTCGGCGTAGCTCAGCACGCTGTTGATCGCTGCGCGGCGACGGTGACAATCTGTCCAACTCATGTTCGTGTCCCCTCAGACCTGCCGCGCATCCGTTCGATGCCCGGTTATCAGTCAGAAGGAGCCCGGCCCGGGCGGGTTGATACCGCATCACGAGACCGGCAGACCGAGACCGCGCGCGATGACCATGCGCTGCACCTCAGACGTGCCCTCGCCGATCTCGAGGATCTTCGCGTCGCGGTAGAAGCGGGCGACCGGAAACTCTTCCATGAACCCATTGCCGCCGAAGACTTGAGTAGCAACGCGCGTCGCGGCCACAGCGGCTTCGCTCGAGTACAGCTTGGCGATGGAAGCGGCTTGTTTGACCTCCCCGCGAGAGCGCCCGGAATCCTTCAGCCACGCCGCCTTGTACGTGAGCAGGCGCGCTGCCTCCACAGACACTGCAAGGTCGCTCAAGGCGAACGCGATCGCTTGACGCGAGCCGATCGGCGCGCCGAAGCTCACGCGCTCTCGGGCATATCGGGTCGAGGCATCGAGGCAGCCCTGGGCCAAGCCGACGGCCAGTGCCGCGATGGCGATGCGGCCGTCATCGAGTACTGAGAGGAACTGCCGAAACCCGTTGCCACGCGCGCCGAGCAAATTCTCTTCCGGCACCTCGCAGTCGGTGAAGCTCAGCCCGTGGGTGTCGGAGATGTGCCAACCGAGTTTGTCGTAAGCCGGTTCGACGGTCAGTCCAGGTGCGCCGGCCGGCACCAGGATCGTCGAAATTTCGTCGGCCCCAGTTCGTGCGGTAATCGTGATCACCGAGGTGACGTCAGTACCCGAATTCGTGATGAAGGACTTTGCGCCGTTGATGGTCCACGTGCCATCGTGCAGGACAGCGCGGGTCTTGGTCGCGCCTGCGTCGGAGCCCGCTTCGGGCTCGGTGAGGGCGAATGCGGCCAACGCTTGGCCGGCCACGAGGTCCGGCAGCCATCTCGCCTTCTGCTCCGGGGTGCCGAACTCGAGAATCGGGTTGATACCGAGTCCGGTGGCCGCCTCCAGGGTGACTCCGATCGATTGGTCGACGCGGCCGATCTCTTCGATCGCTACGCACAGTGACGTGAAGTCACCACCGCTGCCACCGTGTTCGACCGGCACCACGAGCCCGAACAGTCCGAGGTCACCCATCTGCATGACGATCTTCGTCGGCAGGCGGTGCTCACGATCCCACTGCGCTACGTGCGGCGCGATCTCCGCCTCGGCGAAGGCGCGGACGACCTGGCGGAACGATTCGTGTTCGGGGGACAGCTCGAACATCTTCCCGTCCTCTCAGTTGACGCTTACGTAAGCGTCAACTACCTTACCCGGGTGAGCTCAGTAGTGGAAGCGGGTCGTACTTGGACCGTTCGCCAGCTGGCCGACGAGCTTGGCGTGACCATTCGAACGCTTCGCTTCTACGAGGCCGAAGGTCTGATCAGCCCGATGCGGTCGGGAATCAATCGCGTGTACAGCCAGCGCGATCGGGCCAGACTTCGGCTGATCTTGCGTGGCAAACGCTTCGGGATGAGTCTCGCCGAGTGCCGCGAAATCGTCGACATGTATGACGGGGCGGCCACCTCCGAGCGCCGGCAGCTCGAGACGCTGCTGCGGCGGCTAAGCGCGATAGCCGCGGATTTGCAGGCCCGCCAGGAAGCCCTGCGTCGCACGCTTGTCGAGGTCACCGACGTCGCGGAAATGTGCCGGTCGCGATTATCTGAACTACCCGATCTCTCCGAATAGGCCGACATTCACCGTGGTCGAACTCGCCGTGGACGGCCCCGCCGGTCCTTACCAATGCCGGCACATGGAGAACGTGGCTCCCGGCAAAGATGGTTGTCGACTATGTCCGCGCTTGGAAGTAGCGTTCCCGGGGTCCCTTGTACTCTGCAAATCGGCGCGGCGGGCGCCTGAGCGGAGGCAACGCGGTGCAGAAGGTGCTGATCGCCAACCGAGGCGAGATCGCAGTGAGGGTGATTCGGGCATGCCGGGACGCGGGCTTGTCCTGCGTGGCCGTTTACGCCGAGCCTGACCGCGACGCGCTGCACGTCCGGATGGCCGACGAGGCGTTCGCGCTCGGCGGCAGCACCCCGGGCGAGTCGTATCTGGTCGTGGAAAAGGTGATCGGCGCCGCCACCCAGTCCGGTGCGGACGCCGTTCACCCCGGCTACGGATTCCTCTCGGAGAACGCCGACTTCGCGCAGGCCGTGCTCGACGCCGGCCTTACCTGGATCGGTCCTTCACCCCAGGCGATCCGTGATCTCGGTGACAAGGTCACGGCGCGACACATCGCCTTGCGAGCGGGGGCTCCACTGGTGCCCGGGACTGCCGATCCGGTCTCCGGTCCGCAGGAGGTCGCGGCGTTTGCCGCCGAGCACGGGCTGCCCGTCGCGATCAAGGCTGCCTTCGGCGGTGGGGGGCGCGGACTGAAGATCGCCCGGACGATGGAAGAGATCCCCGAGATGTTCGACAGCGCGGTGCGTGAGGCGGTGAGCGCGTTCGGACGAGGCGAATGTTTCGTCGAGCGATACCTCGAGCGCTCGCGTCACGTCGAGGCACAGGTGCTAGCCGACCAGCACGGCAATGTCATCGTCGTCGGTACCCGCGACTGCTCGCTCCAACGGCGCAACCAAAAGCTCGTGGAGGAAGCGCCCGCTCCCTTCCTTACAGATGATCAGCGGGCAACGATTCATGAGTCCGCGAAGGCGATCTGCCGTGAAGCGGAGTACTCCGGTGCCGGCACGGTCGAGTACCTGGTCGGTCACGACGGGGTGATCAGTTTCCTCGAGGTCAACACCCGCCTGCAGGTGGAACATCCGGTGACCGAACAGACCAGTGGGATCGACCTTGTGCGGGAGCAGTTCCGCATCGCCGACGGCGAGAAGCTGCGGTTCACCGAGGATCCAACGCCTCGCGGGCATGCCTTCGAGTTCCGAATCAACGGCGAGGATCCCGGCCGCAACTTCCTGCCCGCGCCAGGGGTGGTCACAACGTATCGCGAGCCGGCCGGCCCGGGCGTCCGGGTCGACTCAGGCATCGAGGGAAATTCGGTCATCGGCGGCGCCTTCGACTCCTTGCTGGCGAAGTTGATCGTCACCGGCGAGAACCGCGAGGAGGCCTTAGAGCGCTCTCGCCGGGCACTCGACGAGTTCGTCGTCGAGGGAATGGCCACCGCGCTGCCGTTCCACCGGGCTGTCGTGCGCGACCCGGCGTTCACGAGCAGTCCGTTCACCATCTTCACGCGGTGGATGGAGACCGAGTTCGTCAACGAGATCCCGCCGTTCAGCGGTGGTGCCGACGCGAACGCAGAACCCGAACCACGCGAGACGGTCGTGGTCGAGGTCGGGGGCAAGCGGCTCGAGGTTTCCCTGCCCGCCGGATTCGGCGCCTCCGGTGGTGGAGCTTTCGGTGGGGGAGCACGCAAGGCTGCACCTAAGCGCACAGCTGGGAAGAAGTCGCGGGCGGCCGCCTCCGGAGACACGCTCACTGCCCCTATGCAGGGAACGATCGTCAAGGTTGCCGTCGCCGAGGGCGACGTCGTCGAGGTGGGTGCGCTGATCGTGGTCTTGGAGGCCATGAAGATGGAACAACCGCTGACTGCCCACAAGGCGGGCACGATCCATTCCCTCACCGCCGAGGTCGGCGCCGTGGTGACCTCGGGCATGTCCATCTGCGAGATCAAAGACTGACTGCTACACCGCGTCGCACAACGCCCCTTCGCGCTACTACGATCCGCTTCGAGCTACTACGATCCGCTTCGAGCTACTACGATCCTCTTCGAGCTACTCCGCTTCGCGTCGAGCGGTGATTCGGTCGATCGCCTCCGCTCGCTTCTGCGCGATCGATGCCATCTCCTGAGCGCGCCTCCGGACGTCCTCGGCCGTGCTCGTCGGCGAGAACACCATCGCCCAACCGCCCGACGTCTCCAGCTCCGGTACCCGCATTACCAGATCAGCCTGCGCGACTTGGTGCAGTCCGGTGACCTGACGCGTGGCGTCCACCACCACCACCAGCACATGCTGGTCGGGCAGCTCAGGCAGCCGCGCCACGATCACCTCCGCGTTCTCGGCGAAGACGTCGGCCACCTCTACGGTCTGGGCCGCCCGCTCTCGCGCCTGCGGGGAGAGATCGCCGTGCATCGACATTCCTTACTCCTCAATCACGTCAAACCAGATCGTCATGAAGCATGAGCCGTCGCGCCGCCTCGGCGATCGAACCCGACAGCGACGGGTACACACCGATGGTCGCCGCAAGATCTGCCACGCTCAGGCTGCGCTGCACCGCCATGGTAAGTGGGAAGATCAATTCGGACGCGTTCGGTGAGACGACGACACCGCCGATGACCACGCCGGTGGCCGGGCGACAGTAGAGCTTCACAAAGCCGTCGGCGTGGCCTTGCATCTTGGCCCGGGCATTGGTGGCCAGCGGCAGCATGACCGAGCGCGCGGGGACCGTTCCCGAGTTGATGGCCTCGTAGCCGATGCCGACCGTGGCGATCTCGGGATGGGTGAAGACGTTCGCGGCAACGGTCTTCAGTCGCAGGGGAGCTACCGCCTCCCCGAGCGCGTGCCACATTGCGATCCGTCCCTGCATACCGGCTACCGAGGCCAGCAAGAGCACCCCCGTGGAGTCTCCGGCCGCGTAGATCGTCGAGACGTTCGTGCGCGAGACACGATCCACCGCGATGTAGCCCCGCGCGTTGAGTCGGACGCCGACGTGCTCCAATCCCAGGCCGGTGACGTTCGGTACCGAACCGACGCACATCAGCGCATGCGATCCTGCCACGACCGCGCCGTCGACCAGATCGACCAAGACGCCGTCGCCAACACGCCGAACGCCTGCCGCCCGAGCCCGCTTCACCAGGGTGCCCCCGCGCGAGGTGAACACGCGCTCGATCACGTCCGCCGCATCCGGATCCTCGCCCGGAAGTACTCGGTCGCGGCTGGACACCAGGGTCACCGGAACTCCCAATTCGCTGTAACTGCTGGCGAACTCGGCGCCAGTGACGCCGGAGCCGATGACGACCAGATGCGAAGGAAGCGTGCTCAGGTTGTAAACGTCACGCCACGACAAGATTCGTTCGCCGTCGGGGACCGCGGTGTCCAGGACGCGTGGCGTACCCCCGGTGGCCAGCAGGACGACGTCGACGTCGAGGACGTCGAGGACCGCACCGTCGGGGTCTGCGGAGCCAGCGGAGCCGGCGGAGCCAGCGGAGCCAGCGGAGCCGGCGGAGCCGGCGGAGAGCACCTCGAGGCGGTGCATGCGTGCGGGCTGGATTGCGGCGAACCGTCCGGTGCCCGCGATGACCGTGACGCCCTCACGCCGGAGCCGATTCTCGATGTCCGTCGACTGCTGGCGCGCGAGGTCGGTGATCCGGGCGTTGACGACGCCAACGTCAACGACGGCCTCGCCCGTCCCGGTGCCGATGCCGACTCGTGACGCATCCCGAAAGGCGGTGACGCGATCGCTCGTCGCGATCAGCGTCTTGCTCGGCACGCAGTCGGTCAGCACGCATGCGCCGCCGATACCGTCGCGATCGATGATGGTGACATCGGCGCCCAGTTGGGCGGCCACGAGCGCAGATTCATAGCCGGCCGGTCCTCCGCCGAGAATCGCAATGCGTGTCACCGATCCATTGTCCCGTGCACGCTGTCTGCTCGGTACGCTGCCCTGCGATGGCATCCTCTAGCGGCTTGTATGCGGCCTACGGCTCGAACATGGATCCCGAGCAGATGCTCGAGCGCTGTCCACATTCCCCTGCGGCGGGCACCGGTTGGCTCAACGGGTGGCGCTTGACATTCGGTGGCGAGGAGCTCGGTTGGGACGGCGCGCTGGCGATGGTGGTCCCGGAGCCCGGCAGCCAGGTTTTCGTCGCGCTGTACGACCTATCCCCCTACGACCACGAGGTCCTCGACTACTGGGAAGGCGCCGACACCGGCCTGTACAACAAGATCAAGCTGAGGGTGTCGACGCTCGATGGCGACGTGCTGGCATGGGTTTACATTCTGGACGGCTACGAGGGAGGCTTGCCCTCGGCGCGCTATCTCGGCCTCATCGCCGAAGCTGCCCAGGCAGCCGGCGCCCCGGATGAGTACTACGCGGAGCTGAGGTCTCGACCGTGCCGCTCACTCGGGGAGTAAGGCGCGAGTCAATCGCGGGGTAGGCGAGGCTCACTCGCAGAGTGCGGCGAGAGCTTGCACCGCAAGCTCCACCGTGTACCGCACGCCGACATCGAGGGCCGCCTCGTCGATGTCAAAGGTGCCTTGGTGCAGGTCGAAGGCCGCCGCTCCCGGGCGGCGCACACCGAGCCGGGCGAGCGCGCCCGGCACTGACTCGAGATACCAGGCGAAGTCTTCCCCGCCCATGCTCTGCTCGGTGCGCGCAAGCGCCTGATCGCCGAGAGCTGCCACGATTGCGCCGCGCTGCACGGCTACCGCGTGTGCGTCGTTGTCGACCGGCGGCACGCCGCGTATATATGTCGTCACGGCACGGGCCCCTGAGGGTGCCACGATCTGCTCGACGAGCGTGCGGACCAGCGGCTCGGCCGAATCCCACGCGTCACGGTCGAGGATGCGCAGGGTACCGCGCAGACGTCCGGCCATAGGAATCGCGTTGGTGGCCCGCCCGGCTTCGATCGCACCCCACACGAGGCTCATCGCAGCGCGCGGATCGACGTGACGCGACAGCATGCCTGGCAGCTGAGTGGCCAGCTGTCCGAGCGCGTAGACGAGATCGACGGTGAGGTGCGGGCGGGCAGTATGGCCGCCCGGCCCGGACAACCCGATATCGACCTGATCACACGCGGCCGTGATAGGCCCGACTCGCAGCCCCACCTGGCCGGTCTCCAGCCGCGGGTCGCAGTGCAGGGCGAATATCTGCACCACATCCTTCAGCGCTCCGGATTCGACGACCGACAGCGACCCACCGGGAAGGGTCTCCTCTGCGGGTTGAAAGATCAGCCGGATCCGGCCTGGCAATTCCCGCTGGGCGAGCTGTCCGGCCGCGCCTATCAGGATCGCGGTGTGGGCATCGTGCCCGCAGCCGTGACAGACACCGTCCAGGGTCGAGCGGTAGGGCACGTCCTTGAGATCGGAAATGGGCAAGGCGTCGATATCCGCGCGCAACGCGACGGTTGGGCCCTCGCCGGCACCGAGCTCACAGATCACGCCGGTGCCTGTGGGCAGCGTCCGCGGACTCAGCCCCATGGCCGCCAAGCGGCCGAGGATCACCTCGGTGGTCCGCTTCTCGGCGAAAGCCAGCTCCGGGTGCGCGTGCAGGTCCCGCCGGATCGCGACGATGTCAGAGGTCACAGGGCAATCCCCTCGCGCATCTCGACCAGCAACGAATCGACGACCGCTACCAGGTCCCCGCCATGGGCCGCCGCCACGGCGCGCTGCCGCTTGTAGCTGGCACCGCGCTCGATGAGCCGGGGAATCGAGGAGAGCTCATCTGCGCATTCCAAGCGGCGAGCAATGGGAAGCAGGTCGTCCACCAGGGTGACGAGGGCCTGCGTCACCGGCTGAACCTTGCCGGAATTATCGACCACGATCTCGGCGTCGAGCCCGTAGCGCGCCGCTCGCCATTTGTTCTCCCGGACGAGCCACGGCCTGGGTTCGGGCAACGTGTAGCCGTCGTCGAGTTGACGGTCGAAGCGCTCGACGAGGCATTGCGCGAGCGCGGCGACGCAGCCGATCTCGTCGAGGGTCGGCAGGCCGTCGCAGATACGAAGTTCGACGGTGCCGAAGTTCGGGTGCGGGCGAATGTCCCACCACACCTCACGAATCGACTCGATGGAGCGAGAGGAGATCAGGGCGTCCATGTATGTCTCGAAGGCGTCCCAGCCAGAAAGCTGATAAGGCAGACCAGCGGTCGGAAGCGCCTCGAAGATCTTGCTCCGGTACGACGCGAGCCCGGTGTCTGAACCGATCCAGTACGGGCTCGACGCGGACAGGGCGAGGAAGTGGGGCAGGTAACCCAACAGCGCGTTGACGATCGGGATTGCCTTCTCGCCGCCGCGGATACCGCAGTGCACGTGCACGCCGAAGATCTGCAGCTGGCGGGCCATCCATTGATTGCGTTCCATCAGCGCGAGGTAGCGCGGCAGATCCGTGACGCGCTGCGTTGACCAATCGGTGATCGGGTGGGTACCGCTGCAGATCAGGCCGGCATTGAGACGCGCTGCTGACCTGGCTACCTCGGCGACGGTGCCCGCGAGGTCCTGCTTGGCTTCGGCGACCGTCTGGCAGATCCCCGTGATGACTTCGATGCACGACTGCAGGAGCTCATGCTTGGCCTTCGGGTGCTCATCGAGGCCGTCCGGGCGGATGTCGGCGAGGATCGTGTCGGAGACCCCGCTGAGCTCGCGGGTGTTCAGGTCAACGAGCTCGAGTTCCCATTCGACGCCCAGGCTCGTCCGATCGGAGGCGTTGAAGTCGATGCGCACGTTTCGGAGGGTATCGGCTTAGCTCGACGTGTCGAGTTCCGCGAGGATCCGCGTCGCAGCCTGGTCCGCGGTGACTTGTCCAGCCAGGACGGCAGCCTCCACCGTCGCGATGAACTCGCGCATCCCCGGCGGCGTGAGGCGCGCAAGCAGCCGGTCGCGAACCATTGCCCGCGTCCACTCGACGAGCTGCTGCCGGCGTTTCGCGTCCAGGCCGCCGTGAGCCTCCAACCACGCGCGATGGCGCTCGACGTGCTTCCACACGACATCCAAGCCGGTGTTGTGCAGGCCGCTGGCGGTCACCACCGGCGCCTGCCAGGCACCCTCGGCGCCCCGAAGCAGTCGCAGCGCGCCGGAGAGCTCTCGAGCCGCGCGTGCCGCCTCAGCCTCGTGATGCTCGTCGGCTTTGTTCACGGTGATCACGTCGGCAAGCTCGAGGATTCCGCGTTTGATGCCCTGCAATGAATCCCCGGTCCGGGCGAGGGTGAGGAACACGAACGTGTCGACCATGTCGGCCACGACGTACTCCGACTGGCCGACGCCGACGGTCTCGACGAGCACCACGTCATAGCCGGCCGCCTCCATCACCAGCATCGTCTCGCGGGTGGCCTGGGCGACTCCGCCGAGCGTCCCGGCGCTCGGCGAGGGACGCACGAACGCGGCCGGGTCCAGGGCCAGCCGGGTCATCCGCGTCCGGTCGCCGAGGATGCTGCCGCCGCTTCGGCTGGAAGACGGATCCACGGCAAGCACGGCAACGCGATGGCCGTCGGAGATCAGATTCATCCCGAGCGTGTCGATGAAGGTCGACTTCCCCACTCCCGGCACCCCGCTGATTCCCACCCGCCGGGCCGCGCCGGTATGCGGCAGCAGCTCGGCCAATACGTGCTGTGACTGCTCGCGGTGATCCGCCCGGCGGGACTCCACCAGAGTAATGGCGCGCGCGACGTCGGCGCGGTCGTTGCGCAGGACCCCCTCGACCAAGGCCTGGAGCGGACCGGCCTTTGCAGTCATCCGGTCGATGTGTCCGCGGAGAGCTGATCGTCGAGGACTCGGAGCAGGTCCTGTGCCGCCTCGGCGATGACCGTGCCCGGCGGGAAGATCGCCGCGGCACCGGCGTCGCGCAGCTCCTCGAAGTCCTGCGGCGGGATGACACCGCCGACCACGATCAGGATGTCCGCGCGTCCTTGAGCGGCCAGCTCGTTGCGCAGGGCCGGTACCAAGGTCAGATGGCCGGCCGCCAGCGAGTTGACGCCGACGACGTGCACGTCGACCTCGACGGCCTGCCGCGCGACCTCGGCCGGCGTCTGGAACAGCGGGCCGACATCGACGTCGAAACCCAAGTCGGCGAACGCCGTCGCGATCACCTTCTGGCCGCGGTCGTGACCGTCCTGGCCCATCTTTGCCACCAGGATCCGCGGCCGGCGGCCGTGGGCCTGCTCGAAGGCGGCCGTGGCTGCCCGCGTGCCGTCAATGGCGCTCACTTCACCTCCCGCGTGTGCCTCCGCCGAATACACGCCCGAGATGGTTCGGATCGTCGCGGCATGCCGACCGTAGACCTTCTCCAGCGCATCAGAGATCTCGCCGACGGTCGCCTTCGCTCGCGCGGCGTCGATGGCCAGCGCCAGCAGGTTCTGCTCCAGCCCGGGGCCGCGCGATCCATCGATCGCATCGCCAGCCGCCCGGGTCAACGCGTCCAAGGCGGCCAACGTCGCGGGCTCGTCACGGTCGGCGCGCAAGCGCCGAAGCTTGTCTGCCTGCTCGGCGCGCACAGCCGTGTTGTCAACCTTCAGCACGTCGATCATCGACCCGTCATCGACGCGATACTTGTTGACTCCGATCACCGGCTGCCGTCCCGAATCGATGCGCGCCTGGGTGCGTGCGGCGGCTTCCTCGATGCGCAGCTTGGGCAGGCCGGCATCGATAGCCTGCGCCATCCCGCCCGCGCCCTCGACCTCGAAGATGTGCGCCGAAGCCCGCCGCGCGAGCTCGTAGGTGAGGCGTTCGACGTATGCCGAACCTCCCCACGGATCGATCACTCGAGTGGTCCCGGATTCCTGCTGCAACACCAGCTGGGTGTTGCGAGCGATTCGCGCAGAAAAGTCGGTGGGCAACGCCAACGCCTCGTCCAGGGCATTCGTGTGCAACGACTGCGTGTGCCCCTGTGTGGCGGCCATCGCTTCGACGCAGGTTCGGATCACGTTGTTGAACGGGTCCTGTGCGGTGAGCGACCACCCTGAGGTCTGGGAATGCGTCCGCAGCGAGAGCGATTTGTCATTCTTCGGTTCGAAGGCCGTGACGAGTTTTGCCCAGAGCAGACGCGCCGCCCGAAGCTTCGCCACCTCCATGAAGAAGTTCATGCCGATGGCCCAGAAGAACGACAAGCGCGGCGCGAACGCGTCGATGTCCAGCCCCGCCTCGCGGCCCGCGCGGATGTACTCGACGCCGTCGGCCAAGGTGTACGCGAGTTCGAGGTCAGCCGTCGCCCCGGCTTCCTGGATGTGGTACCCGGAGATCGAGATCGAGTTGAACTTCGGCATCCGCTGCGAGGTGTAGGCGAAGATATCGCTGATGATCCGCATCGACGGCGCGGGCGGATAGATGTAGGTATTGCGCACCATGAACTCTTTGAGGATGTCGTTCTGGATCGTGCCGGTGAGTTGCTCCGGCGTCACTCCTTGCTCCTCGGCGGCAACGACGTACAGCGCCAGGACGGGCAGCACGGCACCGTTCATCGTCATCGACACGCTCATCTGATCGAGGGGGATCCCGTCGAACAGCTGGCGCATGTCGTAGATCGAGTCGATCGCCACGCCGGCCATCCCCACGTCACCGACAACCCGTTCGTTGTCGCTGTCGTAGCCGCGGTGAGTTGGCAGGTCGAAGGCGATCGACAAGCCCTTCTGCCCCATCGCGAGGTTGCGGCGGTAAAAGGCGTTGGAGTCGGCTGCGGTCGAGAAGCCGGCATACTGCCGCACCGTCCACGGCTGGTTGACATACATGGTCGGGTAGGGCCCGCGCACGAACGGTGCGATGCCGGGGTAGGTGTTGGTGAAGTCGAGCTGTTCGACATCGGACGCGCAGTACAGCGGCGCGACGCTGATGCCTTCGGGCGTCTCCCACGCGCTGACGTCGATCGGGGTGGGAGCTACCGTAGCAACCGGCCTTCCCAACTTGGCGTCGCCGAAGCTCGGGATGGAGCCCATCACGCGACCCCCAGCACGTCGAGAGTCCGGCTCAGTGCCGCGAGCGCGTCGCATCCGGAGAACACGTACCCGTCGATTCCCGACGCGCGTTCGGACTCCTCCCGCTCGCCGGGCTTACCGGCCAGCCAGACGAACTCGGCACCGGCCTCCCGCAACGCCTTGGCCACCCACCCAGCGGTATCTGCGTAGACGCGTTCAGACGAGCACAGGCACACCACGTTCGTGCCGCTGGCCTGGAACTCGGCGACCACGTCGTCAGGGGTGCCCGAGCCGGCGACCGCTTCGATGCCTGCCGCCTGGAAGAGATTGCTCGCGAAGGAGACGCGCGGACTCGATGCCGACGGCGGCCCGAGCGCCGCCAGGAACACCCGGGGACGCGTGCCCGCGGCCTCGCTTCTGTCGCGCAGCGCCTCGTAGCCCTGCGCATACCGAATCGGCTGCAGCAGGCCGCCAGTGGCAGCCGGGGGCGCCGGCTCTCGCCTCAGCGGGCGCTCGTCGATGTGCGCAAACTCGCTCACCCCGGTGATGGGGGCGCGGCGGTGCGCGATGTCGGCGGCACGAGCTGAGCGGGCGGCCGAGATCACGGCATCGATCGTGCCGTCCTCGAGCGCGTGCAACGCTCCGCCGGCTCGTTCGATCATCGTGAACGTGGACCACGCTTTCTCCGCGAGTTGATCGGTTAGGGTCTCGACGTACCACGACCCGCCCGCCGCATCGATCACGCGAGCCAGGCTCGCCTCGTCGTGCAGGATCGCCTGAGTGTTGCGGGCAATCCGGCGCGCGAAATCGTCAGGCAGGCCTAACGCCGAGTCGAACGGGAGCACGGTGATCGCGTCGGCCCCGCCGATCGCCGCGGCGAAGCAGCCGATGGTCGAGCGGAGCATGTTCACCCACGGGTCGCGGCGCGTCATCATCGCCGCGGATGTCACGGCATGCTGTCGCTGTCCCCGACGGCTCGGGGATGCCCCGGAAAGCTCGGCGATCCGGTCCCACACCCGGCGCGCGGCGCGCAGCTTGGCGATCGACAGGAACTGATCGGCGTTGACTGCGTAACGGAATTCGAGCCGACCCAATGCCTCGTCGATGCTCAGACCGCCGTCGGTGAGCGCCCGAAGGTAGGCCACGCCCACCGACGCCGAGACGCCCACCTCGTCGGAGTCACTTGCGCCCGCGTCGTGATAGACCGTCGCGTCGACCGTCGCGAGGCATAACCGAGCGAACGCAGCCGCATCAGCGGCGATCCCGGCGAGCAGGGCGAGATCCGCTGGCGCCCCGGTGCGCGCCCGGCACCCGATCGGGTCCGCTCCCAGCGTGCCGGTGAACTCACCCGCCGCGATTCCGCGCTCGGTGACGATGGCCAGCAGGCCAGCCGCCGCCTCGCGCGTTCTCGCCCCGGCGTCCAGTGCGACCGGGGCGAGATCCAGATGGATGCCGGCAAGCGCGACCTCGAGCTCGGAGACCGGCACACCCTCATTGCCGGCGACCAACCAGAGCGATGTCGCACCGTTGGTCAGATCCGTCAGGGCGGCGGCGTTCGTCCGAGCAGCGTCGGGGTCGGCGTGGCGTTGACGGACATCCCAACCGGTGCGTGCCGCTGTTTCGGCCGTTGCCCCGCGGACGAACGGCGGGTGCCCGGGAACGCCGTCGTGCGCCAGGCTCAGGGCGTCTTCGGCCGTATACAGCGGCTTGATGTCGATCCCGTCGTAGCTACGGCTGGAAAGGGCCTGCTCCGGATCACTGACAGCCGCGCTCGCCGAGCCACGCGACCCAGTTGCTGTCGAGGTTCCGCTCCCGGTCGTGCCCGAGCGGCGCAGGACCTCGCTGACCAGCTCGCGCCATTGCTCGCGGGTGGCGACCGGGAACTCACCGGCCAGCGCGAGGGGCTCCGAGGCGGCAGGCATACCGAGAATCGTAGGGCCGCGCGCCGTCGGGCAAGACGTAGAGGTGGTCGATGTCTCCCGTGGAACGGGCCATAGCGGCGTCGATGACCAGCCCCGGATCACCAGCCGTCACACAGGGGATTCACTGCATGTTCGTGGGGTTTTCGAGAGGTGGTGGCGCACGCTCGATGCATGACATCCGTGACGATTATCGGGCAGAACGCCTCGTGGACGCTCGGCCCCCGCCAAGTAGCGCGCCTGCGCCGCCTGCTGGAACAGCAGCGCCGGTTCCGTTCGGACCAACTCGCCCATCTCGACCAGGACCGGGCCTTGCGCTCACCTGATGCGGGCGTTCGTGAGGTTGCCGAATCACTGCTCGCCGGAGCCCGCCTCGCTCTGCACGAGGTCCGCGATGCACTGCGTCAGATGGATGCCGGCCAGTACGGGACCTGCCGTGACTGTCATGCATTGCTGGACGCCGATCGCCTGGAAGCGCTGCCTCAGGTGACCCGCTGTCCCGCCTGCCAGCGCGTCGCAGCGCGGTGAGGCAAGCCCGGCGACGGATGGCCTAGTGTCGGCGGGCGTGACCCCTGCAGCTGGCTTCGACGATCCGCACGCTGATGAAGACCCGGCCCCGTCTGCGCTTGCGCGTTCGGCCGCTGCGGCGCTGGCCGAGCACACCGGCATCGCGGCGCACGACGTCGCGATCGTGCTCGGATCCGGGTGGGTGCCCGCAATCGACGCTCTGGGCGTCGCCGATGCGGAGCTTGGCGTCACCGACCTTCCCGGTTTCCTGCCGCCCGCGGTCCAGGGGCACGCGGGACGCATTCGATCGCTGCTGGTCGGCCGGCGGCGGGTACTGGCATTGCTCGGCCGCACCCATCTTTACGAAGGTCGCGGGGTCGAACCCGTCGTGCATGGCGTCAGGGTCGCCGCCGCCGCCGGGTGCCGGACGGTCATCCTCACCAACGCATGTGGCGGGCTGCGCCCTGGGCTCGCGGTTGGCGATCCCGTGCTCGTGCGCGACCACCTCAATCTGAGCTGGCGCTCTCCGCTGGTCGGCGCCCGCTTCCTCGACCTGACCGATCTCTACAGCGCCCGTCTGCGCCAGCTCGTGCGGTCGATCGACCCGTCGATCACCGAGGGCGTCTATGCAATGTTCCCGGGACCGCAGTACGAGACACCCGCGGAGGTGAAGATGGCCGCAATCCTCGGCGCCGACCTGGTCGGGATGTCCACGGCGCTGGAGGCAATCGCCGCCCACGCCGAAGGCTGCGAGGTACTCGCGATCTCGCTGGTGACCAATCTCGCTGCCGGGCTCGGCGATGCGCTCGATCACGAGGAGGTCTTGGCGGCGGGTACCGCCGCGGCGAGTCGGATGGGGGCGTTGCTCGGCGAGGTCATCGCATCGCTATGACCGTCCTCGTCACCGGGGCGGCCGGCTCCATTGGCACCGCACTGCTGGAGCGACTGCCTGGCCTTGGATGGACCCTGCTTCCATTCGACCGTGTCCCGGTTCGGGGCGGCACCGTCGGTGACGTCACCTCAGCCGCCGACCTTGACGGTGCGATGCGCGAGGTCAGCGCCATCGTGCACCTGGCCGGCCAACCGACCGAAGCACCGTGGCCGGTGGTGCGCGAGGCCAACATCGAGGGCACGTTCCAGGTCTTCGAGGCCGCCAGGCGCGCTGGCGTTGTCCGGGTGGTCTATGCCTCCTCAAACCACGCGGCCGGCTTCACGCCGGTGACCGAGGGCCTGCCCGCCGCGACCCCCCCGCGGCCGGACACGCTGTACGGGGTCAGCAAGGTCTTCGGTGAGGCACTGGGCCGTCTGTACGCCGACCGCTACGGCATGCAGATTGCCTGCCTGCGCATCGGCACGTTCGCGCCGGCCCCGCCGGACCAGCGCTCGCTGTCGACCTGGTTGTCGCCTGCCGACTGCGCGCGCCTGGTCGATGCTTGTCTGCGCGCACCGGCTCTGACCTATGCCCTCGTCTGGGGCGTCTCGGCGAACCGCCGACGCACCTGGTCGCTGGCCGAGGGGCGAGAGCTCGGCTACGAGCCCCAGGACGACGCCGAAGCGTTCCTCGACACGGTTCCGCAAGGTTCTGATTTCCCGTCGGATGCGCTCGTGGGCGGCGGGTTCACCTCACCCGGCTTCGGTATTGACGAGGTGGCGGCGCGCTGGAGCGGCGATCTTGAGGCGCAGGCCGGGTCATGACCCCCACCGGACATCCAGATCGCGGGCAACTCTGGGCTCAGGTGCAGCGGTGGATCGACGATGACGTGGACCCCGAGTCCATCGCCGAACTGCGCGGCCTGCTCGCCACTGCCACAGCGAGCCCAGCGGGCGCCCCTACCGCCGGAGCCACTACGGATGCGGCGGTCGCGGTAGCCGAGCTCGAGGACCGGTTTCGGGGACCACTCACATTCGGCACCGCGGGCCTTCGGGGGCCCCTGCGGGCTGGACCGAACGGCATGAATCGCGCCGTCGTCCGCCGGGCGGCAGCGGGGGTGGCCCGGTGG
>JALYIL010000011.1 GCA_030775825.1 Actinomycetota bacterium | reverse complement strand
GGTCCTTGGTGGGCTGATCAACGAGTTACACCCGCCGCGTGATTAGCGCGGGCTCAAGCTTCTGAGCCCCGCAGGGCCGGGTTCAAGTCGACGTGGGACGGACTTTAAGATTTGCGCGCGCCGTCCTAGCGGTGCGACGTTGAGCCTCAGGGCGCCGGGGGGCCAGTGCAGCATCGCGATTTGAGGTTAGGGGGCGGATTCTGTGGAGGGCCGCAGGTACACCCACGGGTGGATGCCAGCGCCGATCGACGCGGATGAGGTTTCGGTACTAACACCTAGGTTCGTCTGAGCACGGCTACTTCGTGACGCAAGACGAGCAGCTCAGCATCCTCGATGGTGACAGACCCCGGCGCTCACGAGATCACGCCTCACTGGTGAGCCCGGCGTCAATCCCAGGGGGGCCAGATGGTCCCGCTCGGGCCGGCGCTGTTCATCAATCCGCGGTTTTTGCTGATGACGTTCTGCTACGTGGCGTATTGGCGGCACCGCTGCGGAGGTCCCGGCCAATCTGCGTTGTTGACATTCTCCGGCTCAAATGGTGTCCTCGCTGACCTTTCCTGTTCGACTATGGGGTGACGGTGACGTTGGGTCGCTGATGGAGGTGGGTCATGAAGTATCTATTCCTGTTGCAGTCGGCTGCCGATGGTCCGCCCGGCCCGGGTACGCCCGAGGCGGCCCAGATGTTCGCTGACTATCAGGTGGCCTCGCACGAGATGGCACGTGCTGGTGTGCTGCTTGACTGCGCGCCGCTGCGGGGAGCGTCGGTGGCGACAACCGTGCGGGTTCGTGACGGTCAGATGGTGCTGAGCGACGGTCCGGCGGCAGAGCTGAAGGAACAGGTTGGCGGCTACACGCTGGTGGACTGCGTCGACCTAGACCAGGCGCTGTATTTCGCTGCGATGCTGCCGGCGGCGAAGGACGGCGCGGTGGAGGTGCGTGCAGTGGTGGACACTGGCGGAAGTACTCAGGCGCTGAGCTCGGCCCCCGGCACGGCGGCGGCGTCCTGACCGAGCGGGACGCGGTGGAGCGGGAGTTGCGGGCGCACTGGTGGCCGGCGGTCGCCAGCGTCACGCGGGCCACTGGTGACTTGGCGGCGGCGGAGGACGCGGTGCAGGAGGCGTGCGTGGTGGCGTTGTCGGCATGGCCCCGATCGGGTTTGCCGGCCAATCCGCGGGCCTGGCTGGTGGGCACCGCACGGCATAAGGCGGTGGATGCGCTACGTCGCCAGGCCCGGCGTGGGGAGAAGGAGGCGGCCGCGATGAGCGACCTCCAGCGACCCAGCGGGCCCGGCGCTGCGAGCGTTGAGACTGCGATTGAGGATCAACTAGCGCTGATCTTCCTGTGCTGCCATCCGGCTCTGGACCCGCAAGTCCGGGTCGCGTTGACGCTGCGTTCGGTGTGTGGGTTGAGTACGGCGCAGATCGCGGCGGTGTTCCTGCTGCCCGAAACCACGGTGGCCAAGCGGCTGGTCAGGGCGCGCCGCAAGATCCGCGAGACCGGGATCGCATTGGTGCTGCCCACACCGCAAGCCCTCGCGGAACGGCTGCAGGATGTGCTGCGGGTGGCGTATCTGGTCTTCACCGAAGGCCACCGCTCGACCTCCGGTCCGGACCTGGTCCGACAGGACCTGTGCGATACCGCTATCGCCTTGGCACGGAGGCTGTCCGCGATGCTGCCCGAGCAGGAAGAAGTCACCGGCCTGCTGGCCCTGATGCTGCTCACCGACGCCCGCCGTAACGCCCGCACCGACCTCGCCGGTGAAGTCGTGCTGCTGGCCGAACAGGACCGCAACCGCTACGACCCGGTCATGCTCGCCGAAGGCGAACGTCTACTCGAACGGGTGCTACGCACCGGCCGCCCTGGTCCCTACCAAGTGCAGGCGGCAATCGCTGCCTGCCACTCCACGACACCATCGGCCGCTGACACAGACTGGCGAGAAGTCGCGGCGCTCTACGGCGAGCTACTACGCTATGACCCCAGCCCAGTACACGAAGCCAACCGTGCCGTCGCGGTCGCGATGGCCGAAGGTCCTGCCGCTGGGCTGGTCATCCTCGACGCAGTCGCCCACCACCCCCAACTCAGCAGCTGGCCGGCACTGCAAGTCGCCAGAGCCGACTTACTCAATCGACTCGGCCGCAAAGCAGACGCAGTCGACGCCTACAACACCGCCCTGCAACTCGACCCCGGGCCCGCCGAGCGACAATTCATCCACCGCCAAATTCAGCTGCTCAACCACCAATAGCTTCGCCGCTGCGCACGCGGGTCCCGTCTGGACTGTGGATTCAACGGCACCTCTCTGTCCCCGGCCGCTTGATGTGATGAAGGAGCGGGGCCTCTGCTCCTGGTGGTCACCGCGGCGGATTCTCGAGGTGTTCACCG
This sequence comes from Actinomycetota bacterium, assembly GCA_030775825.1. GTDB lineage: Bacteria > Actinomycetota > Actinomycetes > Mycobacteriales > Jatrophihabitantaceae > JALYIL01. The sequence continues at coordinate 57 of JALYIL010000011.1, read as the reverse complement.
TGACATCGCCAAGGAGGCCGAGATGGATGAACACGCCGTTGATCGCCAGATCGTGGG
>JALYIL010000010.1 GCA_030775825.1 Actinomycetota bacterium | reverse complement strand
GGGCCCGGCGGCGCGCCCAGCCGCGAGTGCTCGGGACAGGCCGAGGGCGGCGATCCGCTCCACTGCCGAGAGGTAGGTGTTGCGGCTCGAGAGCGCCAAGCCGTCCGGTTCACGCACCGTGGGCACCCCGACGATCGTCGCGCCGAAATCCAGATCGGCCGTCATGGCGCGGATCAGGCTCAGCTGCTGGTAGTCCTTCTCGCCGAAGTAGGCGCGATCAGGCCGGAGCAGGTTCAGGTATTTCGCCACCACGGTCAGCACGCCGGCAAAATGGGTCGGCCGGATGAGGCCCTCGAGCACAGCGCCGAGTGGCCCGGGCGCGATCGTGACGTGCGGTTCCCCGTTCGGATACACGTCCTGCAGCGCAGGCGTCCAGACCAGATCAACCCCGCTTTCCTCGCAGAGCGCCAGGTCGGCCTCGAGCGGTCGGGGGTAGCGCGCGAGGTCTTCCGAGGGCGCGAACTGTGTGGGGTTGACGAAGATGGAGACGATGACCGAGGCGCACTCGGCCCGAGCTGCGCGCAGCAGCGCGGCGTGCCCGGCGTGCAGGGCACCCATCGTGGGCACCAAACCGATCGGGGCAGCCAACCGGGCAGGCGAGCCCAGGTCCCACCGGGCAGAACGCAGCTCGGCGCGCGAGGCGACGACCTTCACGACTCCTCCAGCGCGCGCAGCACACCCGCGGCCTGCTCCTCATCGAGCTGACCCGCGGCCAGCGCTCGTTGGGCGGTCCGCCGCGCCATGGCGACGTAGGTGGGCCGGATCTGCGGTGCGGCTTCTGCCAGCGTGCGCAAATGGGTCCGCACGGTAGCCACGTCGCCGCGGGAGATCGGTCCGGTGAGCGCGGCGTCCCCGAGGCGCAGGACGTTGTCGAGGGCGGCACTGAGCAAAGGCGCGAGCAGGCGCGCGGGGTACTCGACGCCTGCCGTGGCGAGCAGCGCCAGCGAGTCGTTCACCAGCGTCACGAGGTGATTCGAGCCGGCGGTGAGCGCGGCGTGATAGAGCGCGCGGGCCCCTTCGGGCACCCAGACCGGTTCGCCGCCCATCTCGACAACGAGCGCCTCGGCGACCGGCCGCATCTGTTCGGTCGAGGTCACGCCGAACGTCGCGCCCGCGACACGCTCGACGTCCTCCCCGCGCCCGGCGAAGGTCATGACGGGATGCAGGGCGAGCGCCAGCACGCCCCGTGCGGCCGCCGCGTCCAGGACGCCGATGCCATGCGCCCCGGAGGTGTGCGCGACGAGCTGGCCTTCGCGCCAAGTGTCCGTGCTCGCCAACCCGGCGACGAGCCCGCGCAGCGCGTCATCGGGAACCGCGAGCAGGACGAAGTCCGCGCCGCGCACGACCTCGTCGGGGGGCAGGATCGCGACTCCGGGAAAGGTCCGCTCGGCGCGGCGCAACGACTCGGTCGAGACCCCGCTCACCGCCACGACCTCGTGACCTGCGCGGGCCAGTGCCGCGCCCAGGGCCGCACCGACGCGACCGACGCTGACGATGCCCACCCGCAGCCGCGCGGGTCGTGCAGTACTCACGGGCAGGATCCTCGAATCGTCGGCATGCTCGCCGGAAGCCTACTTGGCGCGTTAGGTTCATCAGTCGTGACTGCTGACCTGCAACAGATCGTCGCGCAGAGCGCCGACCACGCCGACATGCACGCGAACGTCCCGACGCTCCTGCTGGAACTGCAGATGCTCCTCGGCGCTCTGACGGCCAGCGCAACCGCGAGCACCGAGCGGGGCCGCCGTCCATTCCGTCCTGGACCGGACTGGCCGACGAGGATGGGCGAACTCGCCTATGCGGTGTTCCTGCTCGGCGACCAGAGCGGCGTCGACATCGCCTCGGCGGTGGAGGAGACGGCCGGCCGGCTGCACCGCAGTGCCCCGCGCAACCAGCCCGCGGACCACGAGGGCTTTCCGTTCGACAACCACTGACCGAACGAACGGAGAAGTGCCTTGTTCCGCAAGCGGATTCTCATCACCGGTGCCAGCTCCGGGCTAGGTGCTGATGGCCCGTCAGTTCGCCGCCAAGGGGCACGACCTCGCGCTGTGCGCGCGCCGTCTCGAACGGCTGGAACAGCTGCGGCCGACATCCTCGCCAAGCATCGCGACCGGACGGTCCTGGTGCGGGCGCTCGACGTGGACGATCACGATGCGGTCTTCGCGGTGTTCGACGATCTGGCCACGGCCCTGGACGGCATCGACCGCATCGTCGTCAACGCGGGCATCGGCAAAGGCGCGCAGATCGGGACCGGCCGCCTCGACGCCAACCGTGAGACGGCGATGACGAACTTCGTCTCGGCACTGGCCCAGTGCGAGGCGGCATGCAGATCTTCCGGCAAATTCAGCTGAGCTCCTTGCCGAAAAACAAGCAAGCTTCATTGATTTATTACTATCCACCTGCCAGGCTCGACAGGTGGCTGACCTCACCGCCGTCCTCGCCGACCTGCGCGCGGAGTCCGACGAGCTCGACGCGCTCGTCGCCACCCTTCCGGACCCCGAGTTCGCCCGCGCCACGCCGGCCGTGGGATGGACGATCGCCCACCAGATCGGCCACCTCGCCTGGACCGACGAGGTTGCGACGCTCGCCGCGACCGATCCGGCGGAGTTTCAAGCCGAACTCAGCCGGGCGTTGGCTCACTTCGAGGGCTACGTCGACGACGCCGCGGCACAGCGGGCCCAACAACCGCCGCAGCTGCTCCTGGCGGCCTGGCGCGACGGGCGGGCAGCACTGACCGCAGCGCTCGAGTCCGTCCCGGCCGGCACCAAGCTGGGATGGTTCGGACCACCGATGAGCGCCACCTCGATGTCGACCGCGCGCCTGATGGAGACCTGGGCGCACGGCCAGGACGTCTACGACGCCGTCGCCGTGAGACGCCACCCGACAGCCCGGCTGCGACACGTTGCGCACATCGGCGTTCGCACCCGCGATTTCGCCTACCTTGTACGCGAGCGCCCCCGGCCCGGAGCGGAGTTCCGCATCGAACTGAGCGCACCCGGCACGGATTCGAGCACACCGGACGGCGACACGTGGACCTGGGGGCCTGAGGACGCCTCGCAGCGGGTCACCGGCCCGGCGCTGGACTTCTGCCTGCTCGTCACGCAACGGCGCCACCGCGACGATCTCGCTCTGACCGCGCATGGTCGCGATGCCGACGAATGGCTGGACATCGCGCAAGCCTTCGCCGGGCCACCGGGGCCAGGCCGTTCACCGGCACCTCCAGGTGAGCGATGAGCGCGCCGCTGCGGATCGGCAATGCCTCCGGCTTCTACGGCGATCGCGCCTCGGCGATGCGCGAGATGCTCACCGGCGGCGAGCTCGACGTGCTCACCGGGGACTACCTGGCCGAGCTGACGATGCTCATCCTCGGCCGCGACCGCCTCAAGGATCCGGCGCTCGGATACGCGAAGACGTTCCTGCGCCAGCTGGAGACGACGCTGGGCGAGGCGCTCGAGCGCGGGGTCCGCATCGTCGCGAACGCCGGCGGGCTGAATCCCGGTGGGCTGGCTGACGCGGTACGCCAGCTGGGCCAGCGGCTCGGCTTGGCGATCCGCGTCGGGTACGTCGAGGGCGACGACTTGGTCGCGCGCGCCGGCGAGCTCGCGCTGGGGGAACCGCTGGCGGCCAACGCCTACCTCGGCGCCTGGGGCATTGCCGAATGCTTGCGGGCCGGCGCCGACATCGTCGTCACCGGGCGCGTCACGGATGCCTCCCTCGTCCTCGGCCCGGCGGCGGCGCACTTCGGCTGGTCGCGAACCGACTACAACGCTCTGGCAGGTGCGGTCGTCGCGGGCCATGTGATCGAGTGCGGACCGCAGGCGACCGGCGGCAACTACTCGTTCTTTCGCGAGGAGATCGAGGACCTGCGCCGCCCCGGCTTCCCCATCGCCGAGGTCCACGCGGACGGGTCAAGCGTCATCACCAAGCATCCCGGAACGGGCGGCGCGGTGACCGTCGGGACGGTGACGGCTCAATTGCTCTACGAGATCGGGGGCCCGCGCTACGCCGGTCCCGATGTCACGTCCCGATTCGACACCATCAAGCTGGCCCAGCAAGGCCCGGATCGGGTGCGCATCAGCGGCGTGCGCGGTGAGCCTCCGCCGCCGGCGCTCAAGGTGGGCCTCAACACCCTCGGTGGCTTCCGCAACGAGGTCACCTTCATCGTGACGGGTAACCACGTCGAGGCGAAGGTCGCACTGATCCGGGAGCAACTGGCCCATCTGGATGCCACGTGGACGCTGGCCCGCACAGACCATCTCGATGCCGGGGTACAGGAGGAGGCCGCCGCCCTGCTCCACTGTGTCGCGCGCGGCTCGGATCCGCAGAAGGTTGGCCGCGCCTTCTCCAGCGCCGCCATCGAGCTGGCGCTGTCCAGCTACCCGGGGTTCCACGTGAGCGCCCCGCCAACCGATGCGGCACCGTACGGCGTGTTCTCCGCGGCCTACGTCGACGCGGCCCTTGTGCCGCACATCGCCGTACTGCCTGATGGCGGCCGGGTGCAGGTCGCTCCCGCGGAAGAGACCCTGGATCTTCAAGGCGTCCCCGAACCGGTCCTACCGCCCCCGGTCCAGGGACCCACCACCCACCTGCCGCTCGGGCTGTTCGCCGGGACGCGCAGCGGAGACAAAGGCGGCGACGCCAACGTCGGAGTCTGGGCGCCCACCGAGCAGGCCTGGGGGTGGCTGGCCAACCTCCTCACCGTCGAGATGTTCCAGCTGCTGCTCCCGGAGACCAGGGCGTTGCCGGTGACGCGGCACGTGCTGCCGAACCTGCGTGCCCTGAACTTCGTCATCGAGGGGCTGCTCGGAGAAGGTGTCGCGTCCAACGCCCGGCACGACCCGCAGGCCAAGGCGATCGGCGAATGGCTCGGCTCGCGCAAGGTCGACGTTCCCGAGGTGCTGCTGTGAGAAGCCCTGTGTCAAGCCGCCGCTTGTTGGTCGTGCAGGAGTCGTTGGAGTGCGTGGTGGCGTTCGGGGTCGTAGGCGACGTGGTCGTGCCAGCAGTGCCAGATGACGTAGAGCCAGGC
>JALYIL010000009.1 GCA_030775825.1 Actinomycetota bacterium | reverse complement strand
TCACGGGGGGATCGTCGACCGTGCGAATATTCTACGACCCGGTCCGGGCGATGGCGGCGACGGCACGGAGCCGCCTCATCGCCGCAGCCGCGCAGCAATGGGGGCTCTCCCGCGCTTCGTTGACAACCAGTGACGGCAGCGTCCGTGCACCCGATGGCCGTTCTGCGACGTATGCCAGCCTAACGCTCGCAGCCGCGTCGCCACAGCTCGCTGGGATTAGCGCCTCGCCTAAGCCCTTCGCGCAGCACAGGCTCGTCGGCAAACCGACCGCGCGGGTCGACGCTCTGGATATCGTGACCGGCCGCAAGAAATTCATCATGGATATCATGCCCACAATAGCCAAGGCGACGATGCTCAAGCGCCCTCCCACCGTGGCCGGGACAATTAGAATGGTGAATAACGCCAAGACGGTCCGGGCCATGGCGGGCGTCATCGCCGTCGTCCCATTGGATACCGGCATCGCCGTCGTCGCGGAGACCTTTGAGCAGGCGCGAGCAGGCGCCGACGCGCTAGACGTGACGTGGGGCCCGGGACCTATCGATGGTGAAGGTAACGACACGCTCTTCGCGAAGCTCAGGTCCCAGATATCGCCTTTCGCCATTCCTCCCCTAGGCGCCTTGACCATCGAGGGTGAATTCACGTGGGCGGCGGCCAATCACGCGATGATGGAAACCAACTGTGCGGTGGCCGCCGTCAAAACGGACAGTGCTGAGATTTGGACCGGCTCGCAGGGCCCGATTGTCATCCAGGAACAGGTGTCGATAAAGCTTGGCCTGCCACTCGATAGCGTTAAGGTACATGTGGTGCCGCCTGGCGGGGGGTTCGGCCGACGAGGTTGGTACGACGCCGAAATGGAAGCAGTCTTGGTATCGCAGGCGGTGGGCATGCCCGTTAGGGTCATGTGGCACCGGACGGACGACATGCGTCATGGTCGAGTAAGGCCGCCCGTATACCAGAAGATCCGCGCGACGGTCTTGCTGGACGAGGTGATCAGCTACGAGCAGAGGACCGCGAGCGTCGCGACAGACGTGTCGCCAGGCTTTGGTGAGATTCTGACGGCCACGATCGCTAACCTCCCCCCGGGTGCGAAGGAGAGAGTCGGCGAGAACCTGCTCAGCCAAACCATCTACATGCTGATGGTGTCGTCGCCATACAATTTCGGCGTATACGACAAATTGCTTACTGAATTGCCCAATGGGATGCCGACGGCTGCATATCGAAGTATTCACTGTCCGCCGACTCGCGGAAGCGAAGAAATCATCGTCGACGAGATCGCCGCCGCAATAGGAATGGATCCATTGGCCTTTCGCATGAAGTTCGTCAAGTATGCGGAAGGACGGACCGTCCTCTCGAAGGTCGGAGACCTTGCAGGCTGGGGCAAGTCAATGCCGAAGGGCTTCGCCCAGGGTCTCGGGTACCACAAGGAAAGTAAGAGCCATTCCGCCTGCGTTGTCGAACTTGACGGAACGGATCCAATGAATCCTCACGTAACGAAGGCGACGATTGTCGTGGATGTTGGAACGCCCGTTAACCCTCTCGGTCTGGAGGCACAGGTGCAAGGATGTCTAGCTGAGGCTGTCTCGCTAACCCTCCGTGCAGGCCTTCACTTTGAGAAGGGGTTGCCTCTCGAAGGGAGCTATCACGACTACCACTGGGCCTTGCAGGCGCAATACCCGAGGGACGTCACGATCTATGTCATCCCTGGCACTGGCAGCTTCGTGGGGGGCGCCGGAGAGGTCACGGTCACGGCACCCACCGGAGCGATTGCGAATGCCTTTGCGCGCGCGACAGGAATCAAGCCCCGAAATTTCCCCTTGAACTTCCCAGTCGACTTCACACCGTATGCGCCTGGCAGCCTTCCGGCGCCGCCATACGTTGATCTGGACGACTAAGGAGACAGTCAACCGTGCCCACCTACGCGTTCAAAGTAAACGGCGAACCGGTGACCGTCGATGCGCCGGCCGATCTGCCCCTCCTGTGGGTGTTACGCGATCTACTCGGCATCACAGGCCCAAAGTATGGTTGCGGCCTAAATGTCTGCAAAGCGTGTACCAGCCTGCTGGACGGCAAACGAGCAATCAATCCGTGCGTGGTGAAGGTATCCGAGATGCCGGGCCACGAGGTTACTACCATCGAGGGTCTTGCGAACGGCGATCAGCTACATCCGGTACAGGAGGCGTGGATCGAACATGATGTCCCACAATGCGGATATTGTCAGCCCGGCCAAATAATGAACACGGTCGCACTGCTCATCCAAAATCCACATCCGACGGATGAGGATATCGACGCAATAGAGAATGTGTGTCGCTGCGGAACATATCTGCGCATTCGAGCAGCGATCAAGTCGGCTGCCGCCAAGATGTTGTAGTCCAGCGAGGGATTCCGGTGTGGCGCTTGACCCCGGTTCTTGGCCCGCGGCGCGGCGGCTCGGGGGGTAGCCGGTCGTATTTCTTGATCATCTTTGGGCCCTGGAGGAGCTTGGAGATCAGCTTCTGCCGCGGGTAGTACAGATTGCATGATCCGCACGTCGGAGGCATCGCCCTACTCTCGTGAGACCGGTCGTTGAACTGGGTCTAATCCGATCACCAAGCTGTTGCCTTCCGCCAGCTGCCCAGCGCCATTGGCGAGGCCGGGCAACAGCCGGGGTGGTCGGACAGGTGCGCTCGACCCCGCATCGAGAACAGGCTAGGATCTTCCGTGCGCATGGTAAATAGTCTGTACGTCGGTGAACGACTGAACCCCCCAGATCCCGTTGCCGGATCCGACGCCGCTCCACTTCACACCGCCGAAGGGCTGGTCAGGGCCTACGACCATGTGAGTGTTGATCCAGACCGTTCCTGCCTCGAGTTGCTCGGCCACTTTGGCCGCACTCGACAGGTCGTCGGACCACACTGAGGCGCCGAGTCCGTAGTGCGTCGCGTTCGCCCGCGCGATCGCTTCTGCGACGGTGCGATATGGCATCACCGGCAGTACCGGCCCGAACTGCTCTTCTTCGACCAATCGTGTGCCGTCGGCGATTTCCGTCAGAATGGTCGGCTCGAAGAAGTAGCCAGAATCGGGCAAGGCGTTGCCGGGCGAGGCGACGATAGCCCCATGAGCGACGGCGTCTGCAACCAATTCCTGCAGACGTTCGAATTGCGCCTTGTTGTTGATCGGACCCATCTCCACGCCGTCGTCCAGTCCATTGCCTACCCGAACGGATCGCGCCTTTGCAACGAGCGCCTCCACGATCGCGCCGTGTAGCCGCTCCGGAACGTAAACACGCTTAATAGCCATACAGACTTGCCCGGCGTTGCCGAATGCACGCCAGAAGAGCTTGTCGGCGACCGCAGTCGGATCGACGTCATCCAGCACGATCGCGGCGTCATTGCCGCCCAATTCCAGCAGCACTCGTTTCAGATCACGCGCCGCGGTCTCGTTGACGCGCTTCCCGGTCGCGATCGAGCCGGTGAACGAGATTCCACGAGGGACCGGGTGCTCGGTCATCCATTGGCCCAGCGGGTCCGCCCCGGAGACAACGTTCAGAACCCCAGGGGGCAGCACATCTCGAAGCGCTTCACCCAGCTTCAATGTCGCGAGTGGTGTGTACGGCGATGGCTTGAGGACGACGGTGCACCCTGCCCGTAGAGCCGGCGCGACCGTCGCAATGGCCATCGTGATGGGAACATTCCACGGCTTAATGGCGGCGATCACCCCAAGTGGTCGGCGCACGACCTCAACTACCGCATACTCATCATCCTGGATGACCGACCGAGGCACCTCCAGCTCCGCGTAGGAGGACAGACTGGCCGCCGCCTTCCGTACCACGCCAACGCTCATCGGCAGCGGCATGCCCTGTTCCATGGTCGCGACAAGCGCCAAGTCCTCTGCGGCGTCATCCAACGCAGCAGCAGCGGCCCTCATCGTCTCCCGACGAAACTCCAGATCCGACTTCCATTCGGTGAACGCGGCCTGTGCGGACAGCATTGCGAGATTTAGCTGGTCACGGCTACAGTCCGGCGCCTCTGCGAACATCGCGCCGGTTGCGGGGTTCACCACATCGATCGTGTCGGGCGTGGAGACGGCCCGACCATCGATGGTCATCGTGTACTCAGTCACGAAATCACTTCCTCCTCTGCTCCTCACGACCGGATTGAGACGTGCGTGAACAGTGCCCGAAGACGTTCCAAGCTCGTTGACGCTTCGTTCGTGTCTAGTATACAATCTACCAAATGGATGGAGGGTGTCTAGTATGCCTGTGGTCATGAAAATGCCGACGATCCTCGACGACGAGACGGTGTTCATCCGGCATGCGGGGGAGTTGCGCTTCCCCGACAACCCTCTCAAGGGACATCGAGGCGATTACACTGAATGAAACATCGACCGGAAGACAACTCCAAACAATTCAGGTAGACGGCCCAACCAATGGAATTGGCGAGATCAGGTTAGATCGACCTGACAAGAGGAACGCCATCAATGTCACAATGATCTTTGAACTTGAGTCGGTCCTGCGCGATTTTGAATCAGATGGAAATTGTCGCGTTGTAATAATTGGAGCCAACGGCAGCACATTCTCCTCCGGCCATGATCTTGAACGTGACGAAGAGCCCGATAAGGCATGGGAACTAAAGCGGCGTACCTCCGAAGGTCGCTACGGCGTTGAGGATGTCTTGTATCGGCAGCAGGCCCTATATCTGCGAAACTTTCCTAAGCCAACGATCGCCCGGGTACAGGGGCCGGCCGTGGCAGCGGGTTGGACCCTCGCGAGCATGTGTGACCTGATAGTTGCCTCATCCGAGGCGCGTTTTCAGAACCCAGTCGTTCGCATGGCGGCTGCCGGGTCACAGGTGTTGTTCGAACCATGGGACGTTGGTGTGCGGAAGGCAAAGGAGCTGCTCTTCACGGGAGGATGGTTGTCTGCAGAGGAAGGCCGCCAGCTGGGATACGTCAACCGTGTGGTCGACACAGAGGCCCTCGTCCGTGAGACGGCTTCATTGGCTCGCGAGATTGCAGCAATGCCTCCGTGGGCGTTACGACTTGTCAAGCAGTCCATCAACCATTCGGCGGATGCAATGGGTGTTCGGGAATCCTGGGACTATCAGTTCCTGATCCGTAATCTAGGGCACGCGAGCGAGGAACGCGCAGACTTTATGCGTGCCCGGCGAGAAGGCAGTTCGGTCAAGGAGTTTATTGCGGATCGGGACTCGAAGTTCGGTGGCGGGCCTTAGGCGGAAAGCTCACGTCAAGCTGTATCAGCACAGTTGGTTTCTATTTAAGCACCCCCAGAGAGCGGCAAGGTCGCTACCGTGCCGCATTCTAAGCGACCGCCGATCCGAGGATGCGATGAAAGATCACAGGTTGCCTCGAGATCTGCTCGGACTGCGGGCGATCCAGTGCGGGCAAGAAGGAGGTAAGCACTTTGACACGCGTGAGCTGAGTGGGCGATCCGGCGCGTCCTTGGAGTCGGTCGAACGTCGACGGGATTCAGCGGTCGTGCTCTTGACGGTATTAACTGGAATGACCGATGGCCTGGGCTTCGTTATGCTCGGCCAGATTTTTACGAGTGTCATGACTGGCAACCTTGTGCTCCTGGGTCTGGACGCAAGCCGTAGTGACTGGGCGCCGGTGGGCCGGATTGCAGGTGCCCTCCTTGCTTATGTACTAGGCGCCTTCATAGGAGCGCGGGTAGCCGGTTCGCCGAATGGCCTCAACGCCTCCTGGCCCGCGCCGGCGATCAGAGCGTTGGCCGTTGAATGGTGCCTCTTGATGATCTTTGCTGTCTGCTGGATCCTGCTGGATGCCCCGACGAGCGCCGCCTTGGACGCCTCGTTGCTTGCGATGAACTCCTGCGCTCTGGGCATACAGGGCTCTGCAGTGCTGCGGCTTGGCGTCCCAGGCCTTTCCACCACCTATCTGACGGGCACGCTCCTCGGGGTCGTGGCGGGGCTAGCGACCGGTCACCGCATACCGGGATTTCGGCGAAGTGTGCTGGTTCTCATCGCCATCACCCTCGGTGCCGCTGTCGGCGGCTTACTCGCCGCCCATCTGCGGCGGGTCGCTCCGCTAGGCCAGCTGACAATGCTCGCGATCGTCGTCGTTGTGGCATGGCGCAACGGACACAACGTGAGGCAGGCCGATTCGGCCATGCAAGCGGAAGGGCGCCGGGACGGAACGTCTATTGACCCTGAGCATCGTGCCTAGTATACAATCTACCAAATGGATGGAGGGTGTCTAGTATGCCTGTGGTCATGAAAATGCCGACGATCCTCGAGGACGAGACGGTGTTCATCCGGCATGCGGGGGAGTTGCGCTTCCCTGATGTTCGGGAGCGTGTGCTGGAGAAGCTGGCTTTCCGATTTCAGAACGAGATGAATCATGTGCAGTTCATGGGTGGGTACGGGAAGGCTCATCATGGGGATGCCGGGTTCGTGGAGGACAACCGCTGGGTTTTGATGGAATGGGAGCGCCAGGGCCGTCGCGTCAAGAATCTTGGTGTGGAGTTGTCGGACTTGGGGGTGAATCCTCAGGAGCTTGTCGATGAGGCTACCTACACCCTGGACGGCGGTCGATATAAGCAGCCGTTGTTCAAGACGGTCATCGATGACTGGGAAGACATGTTGGTGTGGCGGTGGCTACGGAGTAAGGCCTGGTCCTATCGGTCGATGACTGAGTTCGGGAGCGTCTACGTGCCTTTGT
>JALYIL010000008.1 GCA_030775825.1 Actinomycetota bacterium | reverse complement strand
GCCACATCGGGTAACGCCGCCGCTAGCGCCTCCAACGTCCAGATCAACGGCACCGTCGCTGGGCAGTCGCCCGCGGGTGTCTCCGTCGCGATCGCACCTACGTCGCTCGTCGATGAGGCAGCCCAGGGCGCCACGCCCGTCGGCGTGAGCCCGCAGTCCTACGGTCCGATAGGCAAGATCGCGGCCGGCGGAGTCCTGCTCACCGTCCCCAGCGGGTCCCCACAGAGCCTCGCGACGGTCACGGGGACCGACGGTGCATGGTCATTCGCACACGTGCGTTCGCCCGGCTACTACCTGCTGACCTTCGCGAAGCCCGGCTATCAGACCCAGCGCTACATCGTCGACTCGACATCGGCCGTCGCGACCCAACCACTGAAGATCAACCTGACCGCCGGCCAGGGCAGCCTCAGCGGCCGAATCTCCGGGCCGTCAGGTTCAGTCGGCGGAGCCCAGATTTCGATCACGGATGGCACCAACACCATCACGACGAGCAGCAACTCCAAGGGTGACGTCGGGGCGTGGTCCATCAGTGGGTTGTCAACGCCGAGCTCGTACCTCGTCAGTGCCAGCAAGAACGGGATGAGTACCGAGTCGGCGCTCGTGACGCTCGACGCCGGCGGAACCTCTGCGGTGAACCTCACGCTGAAGGTCGGCGTCACCACGCTTAGCGGCAAAGTTGAGGGGCCGGACAGCGTCGGCAACACCATCGGGTTGGGCGGAGTACAGGTGACCGCGACCGACGGCACCGTGAGCCGCTCGGCCTCGACCGTGACCAGCGGCACCGTGGCCGGCAATTACACCCTGCCCGATCTCCCGCCCGGAACGTACAGCGTCACCGTGCAGGCGCCGGGGTACCTCCCGCAGACCCAGCAGATCCTGATCAAGCCGGGACAGGGCAAGGCCACCCTGAATTCGACGCTGAACTCCGCGTCCGCGACGGTGACCGGCGTGGTCACCGGAGTGCAGTTCAATTCCGACGGCAGCGTCGTGGTCGGCCCAGGCGGCACACCGAAGGTAGGACCGATCAACGGTGCCGGCCTCACCATGACCTCGGCGGCAAACACCTACAAGATCACCAGTGGCGCGGATGGAAGCTTCCGCATCAACGGGGTCACGCCGGGGACCTATGGGCTGAGCGCGCAGTACTCCGGCCTCACCACCTCGTTCGCTACGGTTCAAGTCCTCGCCGGGCAGGTCGATGTGGTCCCCTCGACCGCCCTGGCCCTCACTGTGGACCAATCACCCAGCACGTCCTCCATCACGGGGTTCGTCGCCAGCGCGGTCAGCCCGAGCGGCACGCTCACCTGCCCGACCGGCACGGCGCCGGGGGCGGATTGCCACCTCACATTCTCACTCTCCGACTCCGCGGGCAATTCTGTCTCCATCAGTACGGCGAGCAAGACCGGGCCGTTCTCCCTTACTCCCACGGTCAATCCATCCACGGTGGGACCGACTGGCTACTCACTGTGGGCTAACCCCGGGCTCACACCCGGGCTGTACCGGCTGACGATCGGCTCGACCGGGTTCCTCCCCGCGACGGTCAGTGTCCGCGTACCCCTCAACACCGCAGTTGCCGCACCTCAGGTGAACTTGTTCCCCGCCAACACGATCTCGGGAACGATCGACGCGCTGGGCAACATCACCACGGACGGGCCGGTCGGGCTGTCGGGTGTCGCCGCGCCGCCGTACACGAACTGCGTGTGGGCGATCCCGGTCGGCTCCGCACAGCCGGACCCCACCAAGAGCTCGACTCCATGTGCCTACACGCCACCGACCGTGTCTCAGTGTCAGACCAAGGGCCTGGCCGAAGTCGGGTTCTCGCTCCTCGACCCCACTACGCACGCTTACACGGTCGGAGGGTTGTGCGACGGCACGTACAACGTCTACGTCGCCGTCACCAACCCCTGGTACATCGATCCCGCGCCAACGGCATCACAGACAGTCACCCACGGTCAGACCGTGACCTACTCTCCGCACGTTGCGCGCAAGGGCCACGTGCTGTTGACGATGAAGGAGGTGGACCCGGCCAGCGGGTCGATCAGCACTCCGTCGTCGCTTCAAGGCAGTGCCTCCTGCGGCGGGGTGTCCCAGGCGAACCTGTCGACGATCAGCAACGGTGTCGTGGTCGTCCAAGGCGTCGGAGCATCGGGTTCGGTGACCTGCACCGCCGCCACCACGTCGACGCCGGTCGAGACCGGAACGGTCAGCCATCTGTCGGTCGGCAACGACGCGGACACGCCGGCGGCGATGACGCTCAGCCAGAGCATCATCAGTGTTTACGGGCGCGTGGTCAGCGCATACGGCGCCAGTGCCACCAACCCCGTCGTGAACACAACGGTGTCGGTCAGCGGAATCGTGGGCTACGACGGTTCCACTCCGGTCACCGTCACAGCGCTGGTGAGTACCGACAGCAACGGCTGCTTCGCGATCACCGCAACCGCATCCGGCGCCGTGGACACGGGAGCGAGCGCCTGCGGGGTCATCGCCGCGGCGAACACCAACGCGAACGCAATCATCGGAGCTTCCCGCGGTGCCGTCCCGATGTCGCTGGCGAGCCGTGCCGTGTCCTTGTCGATCGCGGCGGGCAATGGAACCGGCGGAATGCCCACGACGAACGTCACGCTCGCGGCGAGTCTGAACACCTTCACCGTCCGCCCGACTCCAGTCGGGTTCACCGGCCTCGCCCTGTCGGCCAATGGCGGAACTCCGGCGTACGCTTCGGCGACGATCACGGCCACCGCGACGTCGGCGCACGGGTCCGGAGTCATCACGGTCACGTCCGACTCGAGCGGCACTCTCACCTGGACCGACTCGAACATCGGCACCCCTGGCCAGGCGTGGCCCGGGACGTACACTATGACCGCCAGCCTGCCTGGCTATTCCCCGGCAACCACCACCGTCACCTGTGCGTTCAACACCTCCAACTGCAGCATGACCGCCTTCCAGCTCAGCCAGCTCGGCACCCTGTCGGGTGACCTGACCGGATACCTGGGCACCGACACGACCTACCCCTCCCAGCCGCTCGTCGGCGCGAGCGTCACGGCCGTGCGTTGCACGAATGACCCGACCCCGGTGTGTCCGGCGTCCGGGGCTACCCCGCTGGTCGCGACCTCCGACGTTCCCAACGGCGGTCATTTCCAGTTCTCCGGGCCGTCATCGCCGTACGTCATGACGCCGGGCAACTGGCAGGTGACGATCTCGAAGTTCGGGTACACCACGCTGGTTCAGCCGGTCACCATCAGCCCCGGCTCGAACACCCTCCCGATCACCCACCTGTTCACCACGCCGGTCACCCTCAATGTTGGCATCCTGATCGGCACGAGACCCGACAAGACGAGCATCCTGTTCGCGTGCCCTGCCACCACGCCGACGTGCGCCACCGTCACGCTCTACCGCATCGACACCGGCCAGACCTTCTCCATGTCCACCGCTGACGCCACGACGCATCGCTATGGGTTCACGCCCCTCAACCCCGCCACCTACCTGGTGACCATCTCGGGGGCAGGTTTGACCCAAACCTCGACGCAATACACCGTCCCCCCAGGCAGCACCAGTCCGCTTGATGTTCCGGTGGCCGTCGTGCAGAACACGGTCTCGGGCAGCGTCAACGCCCCCGTGGGCAAGGCCGCCACGATGACGCCCCTCAACGGGGTTTCCGTCGAACTCGGGCACCTGGACTCCGGCGGGACATTCAAGATCGACAAGGGAACTGACGGCTCTGACCTCGTCCAGGCGACAGCGGCAAATGCCGCTGGCGTCGCCGGCTCGTTCAGCTTCAACAACGTTCCCAATGGCAGCTACGTGGCGCGGTACAACGCGGGGACCACGTCGATTCCGGTCGTTAACGGCTACGGCAGCCTTGTGAGCGCGACCTTCGTCAGCGTGACCGGCAGCCAATCGGCGAGCTTCCCCACGGCGACCCTTACCCGGATAACGCACTCCGTCAGCCTCGTCGTGACCACCACGGCGACCGGGGACGACGTCGGCGGCTCCACCGGCATCACGCTGACCAACGCGAGTGACAGCACCTGGACGCTGACCCCGCAACCCGTGACGAGCACACCCCAGTCCCCCGGCTCCGTCGACTCCTGGGTGTTCAACGCGGTGCCCTTCGGCAACTGGCTGTTCGCGATCACCCTGCCCGCCGGTCACTTCGGATCGCTGGTCGCGGGCACAGGCACGCCCGCGATGACGTGCACGGTGGGGACATCGAGCGCCCCGGTGGCCTGCACCTCGCCCGCAACCTCACCATTCAACGTGCCCGGCAGCGGCGATCCCAACACCGGCGTCAGTGCCAACTACACACTCGACGAGTACCAGGTTGGCCTGGTCGTGCTGGCGCACAACCTCACCAACGACCCCAGTGCCAGCCCCCCGTCGACGGTTTCGCTCACCGTGAAGGATTCAGCAACGCCGGTAGCAAACACCGTCTACACGAACTCGTCGTTCAGCGTCAGCACGACAGCACCGGCCACTCCGCCGGGCTTCTGGGGCCGAGCCGCAGCGACCTACACGGCGACAGCGACGTCCTCCGCCGTCAACTGGTCGCCGGTAGCGGCAACGCTCACCCCGACTACTCCGTCGGCCCCGGTCGCACTCAACGAGCAGAGCACGTCGGTGACCGTCACCGTGACCTTCCCCGGCGGGACGCCGAACAACACCCAGGCGGTGATCACCCTGACACCCCCATCCGGCAGCGGGATCACCGCGCCCGCGACGCAGACGGTGACCTCCGGCGGCACGCTGACGGCGACATTCACGGGTCTGCCGTTCGGCGTCGGCTGGACGGCTGGCGCAAAGGCAAAATACACCGTCACCGACTCTGCTGGGCCGCCGCCGGTGACCCATGACGTGAGCCTCGCCGGCAGCACCCCGTTCGACATCGACACGCTTACTCCACCAGGCGTAGCGGTCACGGTCCAGCTGAAATAGGTGGGCAACCCGGCTAGAGGGCTGCTTAGCAAATAGCGACCGGCTGACGCAGGATCGTCTTGAGCTTGGCCGCCTGCGCCTTGCGTGGATCGCTGAGGTAGCTCTCGTGGTGCTTGCCGATCATCGTGAGCCCCTCGCGGGGAATGAATTCGCGGTGTATCCGCGCAAGCAGCCCGCCTTCGTCGTCATATGAGCCGATGTGAAGGGCCTGGACGCAGAGGCCTTCGGAGAGAGTCTCCAGTCGTAGGTCGTCGAGGCGGGCAGGGCGGCCTTTGATCGCGACCTCTTCGACGGCCGCGGTGAACATGTCACTCGTGATCCAGTCGGGAATCATGATCATGAGAGTCCAGTCCCAACGCGTCTTGTCACGGGCGTCGGTGAAGGACGCCATATCGTCTGCCCACCACAACCCCTCCAGGGGCATGACCACGTAATCGCGGCCCAGGGCCTTCTTGCTGGCGAACTTGAGCTTGTAGGCCACGGGGTAGAGCGTCATGGTTGCCTCGGCGAACGCCGCGGCATTCGGGTCGCCGTGACCGTCGATCATGAGGTATTGGAGGTCGGGGACGTCCACGATCTGCGGGGTGTCGCGCTTGGCCTGGTAGCACTCAAGGCGCTTGTAGTCGATCTTCGGGGACACCGGTCACCTCGGTATGGTCGAGCGTCCCGCCGGGGCGCTTTGACGAAAACCTGTCCAGCTGAGCCTGACGGAGGTGGGACTGCCGGGATCCTGCCAGAAGGCCGCGACGTTGGGCCGCATCGTCAGGTGATCGCGCACGCTTCCCCGCCAAGATGGTCGCTGCACGGCGAAGATCCGAACCAACTCAGCGGGGAAGAGCGGGCGCGCCACGAGGAAGAGCTGGTGCGCCACCCGCTACCGGGCGACCCCTGAGGCGAGCCGGCTACCTGATCTTGTGGGTGAGGACGAGCGCGACGACGACGACCGTTGCCGCCACCGCCAGGTAAAGCAGCACCCACACCCACCAGGCCACGTGCGACTTCGGGGGCTCGTACGGCGGTGGAGGCGGTGGGACGTACACGGGAACTGGGGCAGGCGGAGGCAACTCGGCGACCGGGAACATCGACAGGCCGCAGCGGACGCAGGTCTGCGCGGTCACCGTGTTGGGCTCGGAGCAGTGCGGGCAGTCCCGCGACGCGATCGTTGCCCGGCCCACCGTGCCGGGCAGCCGCCGCAGCGCCATGTCGTTGCGGTCTGCCGGATTGCCGTGCACCACGCTCGACGGTGTCCAGAACAGCGGGTAGTCGCACCGGGCGCAGAAGTCCGACGCGTCTCGGCGGTTCACGGCGACCGCTGCGGTTGCCCCGCACTCGGGGCAGGTCACGGTCTCAACCGGCTGCGCCTGCGGCGGCTCGGTATAGGAAGCACTCGGAGTTACCCACGACTGCGTCGCGGGCGCAGGCAGCGTCGACTCCCACGAGCCGGGCTCCGGACGCACCCACGACGTGGGGGTCCGGCCGTCGTAGGCCGGGATGACGCTCGTCGCCTCCGGGTCGCTCGAAGGCTGTCCGAAATACGGCGCCTCCGTGGCCGCCGAATGGGGTGCCTCCGTGGGCGCCGAATACGGCGTCGGGTCCGGGCCAGGCCCAGGCCCAGGCGCTGGCCCAGACGTCGGGTCAGGCGTCGGATCCGGCGTCGGGTCAGGCGCAGGCGCAGGCGGGACGGTGAGAGGAGGGGTCGGCGCAGGCGGAAGGTCGAGAGCAGGAGCAGGTGGGGGCGTGCCCGCCACATGCCGCTGCTCATCGGTGCGCGGCTCGCTCATGAGAGGGACTCGCCATCCGATCGCCACACACACCGGGCCCCGACGTGAAGCTCCGCCCGCACGTGCGCAGGTACCTCATCGCGCACCAGGCTGACGAAGTCCGCCTCGGGCAGCCAACCAGTGGATTCGACTTCCATCTTCACCCACGCGGTGTCCGCCGGCGCGTCTCCATCTCGCCACACCCCGCCACCGTCGGTCACCTGGGACGGGCCGCCGCTGGTCAACTCCAGGAACCGTTCCAAGCCGCGCGCGGTTCCCCGCCATGTCAACGTCTGGGCCGAACTCCGGACGATGCGTCGCTGGAGTTCGTGCGGAAGCGACGGGTCGATGGCTCCGATGCTGATCCACGAACCCAGCCAGCGCACCATCGCGTCCGGCGCGATGGTCACATCGAGCAGGTTGTCGACGTTGTCGGCGTCCTCGAACAGGGTGCTGCCGAGTTCCTGGAAGATTCCCACGAACCGCACGAAGAAGTCGCCGTCCAGCATCCCGACAGGTAGCTGGTTGAGCATCCAGTACGGGCTTCGGGGGGTGGTCCGCAGGCCGTCGGGCAGCGCCCTGTTACGCGGCACGATCGAGGTCATCGGCGCCGCCTGGAAGATGTTGGGATCTGGTCGTTGTTCACCGAACCACCACCTGGTGGGCGGCTGACAGGAACAGCGAGTGCCGATCCAAGCGGATGACGTCCTTGCCGGCGCCGAGTCGCTGGCCCGTCCGCAGGTCGTATTCGAAAAGCTGCGTCTCGTCGACGCGCTCGATACCCTCGACCGACTCGAGCAACTGGGTGACCGCCGCGGCATTGATGTCGGCGTCGAACGGCCAGCCGGTGCCGTCGGGTCCACCGGTCAGCGGATTGATGTGGCGAGTGAGCGCATCGATGGCACGCTGGCGCACCAGGGCGGCTGGGCGACCGGGCCCGGTGTGAACCAGCGCGACGACAGAAACCCCTTGGTAATAAGGAGTTCCGACCTCGACCGCGGTTCCGACGAGCCGATGCGCGTCGAGGTGTTCGCTGATGCGCCGCATCAACGGCGCGGCGATCGCGAAGTCGTCGAGCTGGTGCAGGCTCGGTTCGACGCGTACGGCCGGAACGACGAGTACCCGGACCGAGCCGTCCCCGCGCGTGGTGGGCAGGCAGCGAGCCCGCGCGACCTCGGTGGAGGATTCGAGCGTCAGGCGCTCGTAGTCACCCGCGGTGACGGCGCGCTGACCCGTGCGCAGGGTGAGCGGGCCGCGGACCTTCGCTTCGGCGATCGTCTCGGCGTCGACGCCGCCGCTGGCCGGCGACAGGTTGATCGTGCCGCGCACGTACGGCACGGTCGAGCGCATCACGGTGAGTGTGCGCGCCCCGACGTTGCCGCGAGCGCCGCCTCCGTGGCGGTACCCGGTCACTGCGATCTGTGCAGCGTCGCGGGGAATCGCCCCGTGCTGACGCACGGTCCCGTCCGGGTAACGCACCCGCGGCCCGAATCGGATGATGCCGCTATCCCCGTCCCAGACGAAGTGACGGTCCTCCGGGCCGGACTGGGTGAAGTCCTCCACCTCCGTCCACTCGAGGGTGCCGTCGGTGTCGGTGACGCGGACCGTCTCCCCATCTCGTCGAGGCAGTACCGGCGCGTGGGAAGTCGTGAATGCCTGCCCGGGCCCGCCGTCGCTGCGCCCCAGCATTTCGGCGGGGATATTCTCGGCATGCTCGGCCGCGACGGTGCCGCCGAGAGTGGCCGCGGTGATGGCCCGGACCCGCGGCGAAGCCTGGTACGTCGGCTGTCCGGCCTTTGGCGGCAGCAGCCGCACCCGCAGCCAGTAGGCGGCCGTGTTGCCGACGGTGAGCAGTTCGTGTTCGACAGGTATGAGCAGCGTGATGTCACCGGCGCGGTTGAGCCCGCCGGTCGTATCTTCGTGGACGCGCGCGGTCAGCCACGCCTCCCCGTTCCACACTTCCCACGCCAGTGGCGGGTCGCGCGGGTCGACCCCGATGCCCTCGGCATGCGCGGTGATGTTCAGGCGGATGACCGTCCCTGCGAGGCTGCGGCCGAAGCCCAGGTAGAACGCGTCGCCGGGAGTCAGGTTCGACGACGCGAAGCACGGCACGCCCACCACGTCGAAGCGAAGCTCGTCCCACATGTCCGCGACGCGGTCGTCGTGTGCCGTGATCGTCTTGGCCGCGTGGAGTTCCGGAGGCGCGATCACGAGGTCCTTTGAGGTCGTGAAGACGACCGCCTCGTTGTTGCCGCTGCTCGCCCCGGCCGCGGTCATGACCTGAGTTCCGGCGGGCACGACCACGGGCGCTTCGAGAACCGCCGACAGCCAGAACGTGAGGTCCGCTCGGGCGACCGAGGGTGGGAAGGGTTCGATGCCGACCATGTTGAGGAAGTGGACGTAGAGCCGCTCGGGCACCTGGTTGACCCGGAACAGCACCATCTCGCTCATCCAGGCGAACAGCTCGATGAGCGCGACCCCGGGGTCGGAGACGTTGTGGTTGGTCCACTCAGGGCAGTACCGCGGGATCAGACGCTTGGCTTCGTCGACGATGTCCTGGAATTTCCGGTCGTCGAGTTCTGGCGCGGGTAGGGGCATCGCAGGCTCGCTATTCGGGCTCGTTGGGGATGACGTAGAACGGATACACCAAGTTGCGCCGGTCATTCGTCGCCCGCACCCGGTAGCTGACCGTGACCCGGACCAAGGCGCTGTCGTCCACGTCGGGCACCGGCGTCACCTCTTCGACCTCGACGCGCGGCTCCCACTGACCCAGCGCCTCATATACCGCCTCGGCGATCAAGCCGAGCAGGTTTGGCGTCACGGGCTCGAACAGCAGGTCCCAGATCTCACAGCCGAAGCGCGGGCGCATGACCCGCTCGCCGGGCGCCGTCATGAGCACGATCCGCATCGAACGGTCGATGTCTTCTGCCGAGTCGGTGAGCCTGATCGATCCGGTGTGGTCCACCTCCATCGGCCAGCTGAAGCCGCGCCCGACGAACGTCGCGTCGTAACGCGCCGGTTCCTCCGGGCGGCCAGGCAGCTCCATCGTCATCAGTTGATGCCTACGATCGCGCCCTTGAGCGTGAGCGGACCGCCGGCCTCCACGCTGCCCACGCCGTCGGCCTTCACCTGAACCTGGGTTCCCTGGATCGCGGTCTGCGTCCCCTTCAGCTCAGCCTGCGTGCCGCCCTGCATCTTCAGGGCCACCTTGGCCTTGATGGTGATGTTGTTCGCTTCCATGGTGATGTCGCCGGCCGCGGTGATCTCGAACTTCGCATCCCCGGCCTGGATGGACACCGGTTTGCCCGAGGCCATCTTGATGGCAAACGCGTCCGCACCCAGGCGCAGGGTGTGACTGGCGGTTCCGAGCTGGAGCAGGATGTGCTGCTCAGTGGGTTCGGTGCCGTCGGCCATCTCGATCATGTGATTCTTACGCGAGGTGATGCGGCGGTAGTCCACCGTTCCCCCGGCCGCGACATATTTCGACCCGGTCGGCAGGGTGTTCTTCTTCGAATACAGGCCGCCGATCACAACTGGACGCCGCGTGTCTCCCCGCTCGAAGGCCACGAGAACCTCGTCGTTGACCTCAGGCTGGAATACGACACCCCGGGCGTGGCCCCCGCCGAGGGTCACCACGCGCGCCCACGGGCTCTCGATCTCGCCGTTGATCCCTTTGTATTGCACCTTGATCCGGCCCGTGTTGTCGGGATCGTCGTTCTGCGACACGACACCGACGACCAGCGAGCCGATCAGGAATCCTGGGTCCGCCGGGGCGGAGCCCAACGTGTCGACCAGTCCCGAGGGCCGATGCGAGCCGGCGGTGAATTTTGTGACGAAGCCGCCGCTGTCGTAGATGTGCTCGACGCCCGTGACCAGGTAGTTGCCCGATGCGGGGCCGGCCTGCTTGATCTTCACGGTGACGCCCGGCTTGATCGCGCTGTTGATGTCCGCCGTACCACGGGCGACGACCGCAGCCGATGCCCAGTCGTTGTACAGCGAGCCGGCGATCGCGTTGGCCTCGCTCTGGGTTAACGGGCTGAGCTGGGCAACCGACGCGGACGCTGCGGTCAGCGAGGAGGACGGTCCCGAACCGACGTACTTGCCGATCAGGTTGGGCGACTCGCTGCTGGCCGTTGCAGGGTTCTGCCCGACGATGTTTTCCTGCTGAGCAGGATTCCAGCCATTGACCTTCAACTCGGTCGGGCGTAGCCCGGAGGCCCTTACCGAGAACTCCCTGAGCTCGTCGCGCAGTGCCAGCGTCGCGGCCGGCGAGCCCAGGGCGATCTTCTTGATCACCAGGGCACCGTTGGTCTCGACGTACCAGACGCAACCCGTTCGCTCGACGATGCTGTTGAGGAACTCGAGATCAGTCCCTGCCTGCATCAGGTATTCCAGCTGCGAGCCCCCGGTATCGGCGGTCTCCACCTTCATTGTGTGGTGCTGCGCCATCTTTCTGATGACCTCGTCGTACGTGGTGTTCAGAAACGTCGTCACCCGTGTGCCCCGGCCGAGCTTGTACCCGTCGTCGTCGATCACGACAACCAGTTCGGGGAGCTCACTGGCGGACTGGTCCAGGTTGATTCCGGTGACGGTGCCCTTGAACAGGTCATCGGCATCGGGCACGGCGAGGGTCACCTTGGTCCCGAGCGCGAACGTGTCGCTGGCCGACAGCGAGTACCCGCTGTCGGTGAACCGAAGAGTTGCACGTCCTACCAGTCCGACCTCGCGGCTGATCCGCATCGAGGTCAGTTTCTCCATCCAGTCCGCGGAGAGCAGCGTGCCGGATCGTTTGATGACGGGGGCGATCGCACCGATTGCCGTGCTCATCCGGAGCCCAGCAACGGGACGGACAGCAACGAACCGGGGCGGATCGAGAGTGGGTCCTCGACGCCGTTCGCGTCGGCGAGCAGGCGCCAGCGGGTCGAGTCCCCGTAGTAGCGCGCGCTGATCCGGTCGAGCGTCTCACCAGGCTGCACTCGATGTACCCGGTGCGGTTCGGGCGTGCCCGACGTCGGATTCTGCTTGGTGAACGCGCGCGAGGCCATGTACTGCGTCATGTCCAGCTTGACCTTGGCCCGCAACGGGACGCCCGAGGAGGAGAAGTAGTCGAACGTGACGGTTGCGCTTCTGATGACCGCCGGGAACGAGTAGAGCTGGCCCCAGTGGAAGACGACCATCGGCGGCCGGCCGTTGTTCGTGTTCTCGTTGGTGCCGGGCAGGTTCGGGTCGATCTCCATCTGGCTGAGCAGCTTGTTCGTGTAGTCGGTGACCGGCCGGCCATCGGCGGTGGTATCGAAGACGAGGTCGAAGTTCATCGTGCCGGACGACTGGCCCTTGAACTCGAGTCTGGGCACACCCTTGCCAGGCATCGGGTCAGAACCCCAGTCGTTCGTCTTCGTGATCGTGATCGTTTCGGGGTTGAACAGGCAGGGCAGTTTCTCCTTGCCCTTGCCTTCGAACTTCAAGAACGCCTTTTCCAGTTCGGCCATCAGAACGCTCCCGGGTTGTATCGGCGCCCGCGCCGTTCCAGCTCATCAACGACGCGGCGTTCAAGGCGGTCCACGACCCTGTCGACCAAGACATCGAGGGCACGGGGGTCATCCAGAATCGAGGTGTCCGGTGCTCGGTCGTGGGTGTCGCGATAACCGCTATCCCCGTTGTTCCTCACGATGCTCATGCCCGCCGGAAGGTTCTGTGGCATCGACTGTCCTCGCTGTTGGTCGGGTAGGGCTGCGGCGTTGGGGTCTGCGGCGGCGAACAGGTGCGCCGACGAGTCGACCAAGGAGCGACGGATCGTCGATGCCAAACCGCCCGCGGAACCGCTCGTCGAGCCGCTGAGCCCGGCGAGATCCCGTGCCACGGCGGGCACCGCTGATGGGACGCCGGCCGGCGTTCGCCTGATGCTGACCGGGGGAGGCGCGGGCAGCAGGCGGGAACTCCCGCTTGCCGCCGCGGCCGCTCTCGCGGTGACCGCGGTCC
>JALYIL010000007.1 GCA_030775825.1 Actinomycetota bacterium | reverse complement strand
CTTACTGCGGCCCTCGACCAGCACCGACGTGACGATCAGCTGCGGCATCCCCATCGTTCACCCCTTGGCTCAGGTGTGAACGATGTCCCGAGACAGGTGTGAACGATGTCTAGAACTCAGACACCCTCAGCTCCACAAATTTCATCGGGCCTAGAGCCACTTGCAAGATCATCAAAATCCGCGTGGTAGCCATTTTGGTAGCCATTGGTGCCAACGCACCTCGCTGGCACGCGCTGCGGAAGTGAGAGCACGACGCCGCATAGTCTCACTTGCAGGATAGTTGAGAGTATGGTCGACACGTGGTGTCGGCTGCCGATTGGCCCCGGTTGGGGGCGGAAGTGCGGCCCTGGATCGCGCATCTTGGACCCAATCTGGTCTCGGCCAGCGTGCGACGAAGGTACTCGGGCTCGTATCGCGCGACCCTCGTCCCGTTCATCGCCGACCGAGCCCTGTCGTTGCGCTCCCCAGTCATCGCTCTCGCCGCAGAGGCCTCGGCTGAGATCGCCCGCTTCGACGCTGAGCTCGGCGCCGAAGTTGCCCCTTTCGCGTCCGTGCTCCTCCGCTCCGAGTCCGCCTCATCGTCGATGATTGAGAACCTGACCTCCGGAGCGAGATCAATTGCGCTCGCCGAGCTCGGCAGCCGCGAGAAGCGCAACGCGACCGAGATCGTCGGCAACGTCGCCGCGATGACAGCGGCGCTCGAGTTGGCGCAGCGGCTCGATGCCGACGCGATCCTGGCCATGCATGCAGCGCTGGTCGGCGAACTGTACCCGGAGATCGCTGGACGGTGGCGCGAGGAGCAGGTCTGGATCGGCGGTACGTCGTTCGGACCCCACCAAGCCGCCTTCATCCCTCCGCATCACGAACACGTGCCGGCGCTGATCGATGACCTCGTCGCGTTCATGAACCGCGATGACCTGCCAATGATGGCGCAAGCCGCCGTTGCACACGCCCAGTTCGAGACGATCCACCCCTTCCCTGACGGCAATGGTCGAACGGGGCGGGCGCTGGTCCACTCCATGCTGCGAGGCCACGGTCTCACGCAGAACGTCACGGTCCCGGTGTCCGCTGGTCTGCTCATCAACACGGCTGCCTACTTCGCATCGCTGACGGCCTACCGCGACGGCGATCCATCGGCGATCGTCGAGCGGCTCGCCGCCGCCGTTTTCGAAGCGACGACGAACGGTCGGCAACTGGTGCGGGATCTCCGCGCACTACGTCGCGCCTGGGACGAAACCGTGAATGCTCGCCGCGACTCGGGCGCGTGGCGGGTGGCCGACCTGCTGCTGCGTCAGCCGGTGATCGATGCCGCCGCGGTCGCCCGCGAGCTGGGCATCGAGCCGCGCAATGCACAACGCGCGATCGCGCCGCTGGCCGAAGTCGGTGTCCTCAACGAGTGCACCGGCTTCAAGCGCAATCGCATGTGGCAGGCGCGCGAAGTGCTGACTGCGCTCGATGACTTCGCTGCTCGCGCTGGCCGACGCAGATAGCGCTCCGAACGCCGAATCTGGTGCACCTTCCGCATGGCCCCGTCGGCTGGGTTCTGCGTTCTTATGCGCGCTCGATCGACCGCGGTCGACTCCCGCGCGCGTTCCGTTGGCGATGGGCAGGAGGATCAGGCATAGGCTGCGGAGCGCGCCTTGGGAGACGGAAGGGTGAGCTGATGACGTTGATGAGTGGTGATCACTCCATCGGGCCGGCGAACGGCCAGTTGACCATTAATACCTACGTTGGTGGGATAGGCGCCAAGATGGGCCATGACCTTGTGCTCGAGGCCAAGCGCTGGGAGGGCACTGCCACCATCGATGCCACCAACCCGGCCGCCTCAAGCGTGCACGTTAGCGTCGAGGTTGCCTCCTTGGAGGTCCTCCGGGCTACCGGAGGCCTCAAGCCGCTGACCGACCACGACAAAGCCGACATCATGCAGAATCGGGACAAGACGCTCCAGGCCGCCAAGTATCCGCAGATCGTCTTCGACTCGACCGCGGTCGCGGGAGACTCATCTTCGCTGTCGCTGGAGGGCAACCTCACCATCATGGGAGCAACGCGGCCTGTGACCCTCGACGTCGCCGTGAATGATATTGATGGCGCCATCCGGATCACTGGTAAGACCCGCTTCCTGCAGACCGATTTCGGTGTCAAGCCCTACTCGAAGATGGGCGCCCTGAAGGTCAAAGACGAGATTGACATGAACATCGTCCTCACCCTCCCGCCGGCCTGACCCGAGCGCAGCCCGGTCCCGTGCGGCGCTGGCCACATCGGCCACATGTATTGAGCAACGATCAGAGCTGTAGATCCGGCCGGGCGTGATCGAAGCCTGCGCGGTGTCGTCGTGGGCGAGCCGAACCAGAATGGGCATCGGGCGACCAGTTCGACTCCGCCACTCGTGGTGGCTGTCAGGCTGTATCCGGTGAAGTCATGGCTGGGCGTTCGCCCGAAAGTCGTTTGCACGATGCGTCGGCGTCGAACGAATGGTTTGCCCGTGAGGAGCCGATCGCGAGATTCTTCTGGCAGGTTGTCGTATTGGCGCGATGCCGTTCGTGGTGGGGGTGAAGGCGGTCATCGGGACCGTCCAAAGTGAGGAGAGGCGCGATGACGCACTACCTGCTGGCCGTGCATGGCCCGGCCGAGAGGAACGAGTTCGGAGGTTACGGCTCGAAGGACGATATGGAGGAGGCGTTTGCCGCGACCGGCGCCTTCAACGACAAGTTGCGCGCGGACGGCTACTGGGTTTTCGCCGGTGGGCTACAGCAGGTGTCGACAGCGAGCGTCGTCGACGGCGAGGGTGAGACGCCGGTCATCACCGATGGTCCTTACCTCGAGACCAAGGAGGCCCTGGGTGGGTTCTGGGTCATCGAGGCGCCCGACCTCGACGTGGCGCTGAAGCTCGCGGCCGAGGGCTCCAAGGCATGCCGGGGCAAGGTCGAGGTCCGTCCGTTCGATGGGCTCGCCTGAGCCCGCCCGACCAGCGACCGATTCGATGCTGGGCGGAACGGCGGCCGTCGAGCGGGTGTTCCGCGAGGAGTACGGACGTCTGATCGCCTCGCTCGTCCGCCGCTTCG
Organism: Actinomycetota bacterium; assembly: GCA_030775825.1. GTDB lineage: Bacteria > Actinomycetota > Actinomycetes > Mycobacteriales > Jatrophihabitantaceae > JALYIL01. The sequence continues at coordinate 7,890 of JALYIL010000007.1, read as the reverse complement.
GCGACATCGACATCGCCGAGGAGGCGGCGGGCGAGGCGCTCATGGCAGCACTGGAGAAGTGGCCCGGGTCCGGCCTACCTCCCAACCCCGGCGGCTGGCTCACCACCACCGCGAGCAACCGCGCGATCGACCGGATTCGCCGCGAGAAGCAGCGCGACGCCAAGCATCAGGCAGCCCTCATGATCTCGAACGACCCGCATCCCGAGCCCACCGGACCAGTCGAGGACGACCGGCTACGGCTTCTGTTCACCTGCTGCCACCCGGCGCTCGCGTCGGAGGCCCGGATCGCGCTGACGCTTCGGCTGCTGGGTGGCCTGAGCGTGCCTGAGATCGCGCGGGCGTTCCTCGTGCCCGAGACCACGATGGCACAGCGGATCACCCGGGCGAAGCAGAAGATCGCGGCGGCGAAGGTGCCCTACCGAGTGCCGGAGTCAGCAGACCTTCCCGAGCGGCTGGCTGGCGTGCTGTCGGTGCTGTTCCTCATCTTCAACGAGGGCTACCTCGCCACCAGTGACGGTGACCCAGTCCGCGCCGAACTCACCGGCGAGGCGATCCGGCTCATCCGAATCCTTCACGAACTGCTCCCCGAAGAGCCTGAGGTGATCGGCCTGCTCGCATTGCTGCTGCTGACCGAGGCCCGGCGTCAGGCCCGCGTGCGCGATGGGCAGCTGGTCGTGCTCGGCGAACAGGACCGCGCCGGCTGGGACCACGCGCTCATCGCCGAGGGCCACGACCTCGTCCGCGAGTGTCTCGCGATTAACCGACCCGGCCGCTACCAGATACTCGCCGCTATCAACGCCGTTCACACCGACGCACCCTCAGTGGCGGACACCGACTGGTCACAGGTCTTCGCGCTCTACAACCAGCTGACCCAGCTCGACCCCTCGCCGATCGTCGCACTCAACCGCGCGGTCGCGGTCGCTGAGCTAGACGGTCCGGAGGTCGGCCTCGCTCTGATGGACCGGCTGCCGCTGACCGGCTACCACGCCTGGCACGCCGCTCGCGCCGATCTGCTACGTAGAATCGGCCGCAGCGCCGACGCGAAGCAGGAGTACGACGCGGCGATCGACGCCACTCAGAACACCGCCGAACGTGCCTACCTCAGCAGGAAGCGCGGCGAGTTGCTCTGAGCAGTCCCACGGCTCTTCCTGCCAGGAAGCCGTTTGCGTGCATCTGACTGACTCATCTGCGCACGCCGACATCGGGTCTCGCGTCACGCAGATCGACGGCTCGCGCTGCTCTTCGGATGGTCGTCGTTCCCGGCATATAGCATCAGCGCTATGGCTTGGGGTATTGTTGAGTTGGAACCAGAGATTCGGGACTGGCTCGAACAGCTGCCGATTGCTCGGTTCGCGACGGCGGCGTTCTACATCGACCTACTGGCTGAACAGGGCCCGTTGCTGAGCGAGCCGTACACCCGACAGCTGGACGGCAAGCTACGTGAGTTGAGGTTCCATCTGGACCGGCAGGCGGTGCGGGTGACGTACTGGATTGCCTCTGGTCGGCGGATCGTGTTGTTGACGACGTTTGTGAAGACGCGGATGCGTGAGGATCGCGAAGTCGAACGAGCGAGGCGGGCACTAGCCACGTGTATCGCTGAAGAGCATGACACGGAAGGAGGCGAGCCGTGAGCGAACGAAGTAGCTGGAACGAGATCCGGGACCGGCGCATGGCCGAGCCCGGGGCGCCAGAGGCGTACCACGCTGCGGCGATCGCCTACGAGCTCGGGCGCACGGTCCGCCAGCTCCGAGAGGAACGCGGCTGGAGTCAAAGCCAGCTCGCGGGTGCTGCGGGCATGACCCAATCTGCGGTTGCCCGTTTCGAAGCTGGCGGTACCGTGCCGAGTCTGCCGGTGCTCGACCGACTTGCGACCGCGCTGGACGCCAACCTTCTTGTGCAGATGACCCCGCGAGTCCACGTCGCCTAGCCACCACGAGGCAAGGTTTCATCAAAGAACACGGCAGCGTATTGGCATGGTTATCGGGCGGCTCCCGCAAGGTAGGCCCCGACGATGTAGGTCGCGTGGCGATCGAGCGACACTCTGGCTCGGTCGTAGCGCATCGTCGTTCTCGGATCGGCGTGTGACGCCGCTTCTTGCACATCGCGCAGTGGCACACCGGCATCCAGGGCCGCGGTGATGAACGCATGGCGCAGCGTGTGCGGCCCGATCGGCTTGTTCACTCCAGCTCGCCGGGCCACGCGACGCACGATGCGACTGGCGCAATGGCGATCCATCCGCTGCCCATCCGGGCGGAGGAAGATCGGACCGTCGGGTCGCTCGCCGATGGCGAGATCGACCGCGCGGGCAGTGCGCGGCGCGAGTGGGATCGTGACGGTTTTGCCGCCCTTGCGCAGGATCGTCAGGGTCCGGTGACCCCGTTCGATGCCGAGCGCGTCGATGTCCGCCGCTAGGGCCTCGGAGATCCGCAACCCGTTGATCGCCAACAGCGAGATCAACGCGTGCTCCTGAGCTTGGCCCAGACCAGCGGCGACCAATAGGGCGCCGACCTCGTTACGGTCCAGCCCGATCGCGTGTGATTCGTAATCCAGCCGGGGTCGGCGGACGTGGACGGCCGGTGAGTGCTCGAGCAATTCTTCCTCGACGGCGTAACGGTAGAACCCCGACACTGTGCACAGCCGACGCGCGATTGTCGCCCGCGCCCGTCCGCGGGCCTCCATGTCACGACCGAAACATTCGAGATCAGGTCGGCGGGCCGCGAACAGGTGCAGGCCGTGCTGCTGACACCAACTCGTGTACTGCCGCAGATCGAGCGCGTAGGCCTCACGGGTCAGACCGCTATGACCGGCGAGGAAACCCGCCAACGCGAGACGTTCGCCGTCGCTGAACAACGGCTCGACGTGCACCACGACCTCTGTCGCGGTTGAACTGATGGTGGTCATACATACCTCCAGGCTTCAGGCCAGAGCCCGGCGTCCCTGGAAGCGTCGTCGCTCCAGCACAACGGATGAAGCAACAAGCGTAAATCCAACGATCACGCAGCCCTACAGATCGATCTGCTCGCCCACCTGTTGGTCCGCAGGTGCGCGAGATCGACGGTTCTCGATCGTGCGTGAAACGGGGCTCGAGGCCGACACAGTTGATCTTGCAAGCTTCCATTGGGGCTGCCTTCGCGGAAGTTTGCCTTGGACGTCGCGGGGTGTCAGCCGCCTAGTGCTGGGCGGTCCGGGCCGATTTCTTGGCCGGCGCGCTCTTTGCAGCGATCCTGACCGACCTCGTGGTGGACGCGTGTTTCCGGCTCGTAGCCGACTGCGTTGCTGTCGTGCGCGCTGTCGATGCGGGCCTGGCCTTGGTCTGTGCTTCGGTCAGCTGTGAGACTCGCTGTGGGGTCACACCTAGCACCGCAGCGATCTCGGCGCCCGTAAGTCCAGCCTTGCGCAACTGCTGAACAGCCGCGCGAGACATCTCCGCCGTCTTCCTTTGATGGCCTGCGAGGTCGGCGACAGCCTGGCGCGCCTTGCGAACATCGCGTGCGATCGATCCGCCCAGCTCGGGAATGATGACAACATCGAACACCGCGTCATCGTCGAGGTCGTGCAGGAGAGACAAATAATCGCGTACCTGACGTTCCGCGGCCGCGAGCGAGCGCGCTTGGGTGACCCCCTCGCCGTCTATGTGAAGTTCCCAGCCGTGCGCCCACCGTTTCGCGCGAACCGTGTAGCTCGTCATTGCAGCCACCCCTTCGGTAGGCAGGCGAGCCTCTTGATGAGATCGCCGACAACGCCAGGCGACACCTGGCGGGCGGTGGTGATGACCGCCATATGCTCGCCACAGGGGCAGTACCAGACCTCGTGATCGCCTTTGCCTTGCCGCCACACGCAACCGTGAGCTAGCAAGGCCCATGCAATATCGCGGTATCGCATGCCCTGCACCATGACTGTAACTCTAGTCCCCCTTGAGCTGCAAGGTAAAGGGGGACTAGATAGTCCATGTCTCGGCTGCGCAGTCGCCCGAAACGCCCAGGTTGATTCTCTTCGACGGATGCGCGAGAACGATACATCTGGGAGTCCAGCGCAGGCTCGCCAAGGCACGCCGATCGACGGTTCAAGCGCGCGCTCATCGTGGATGTCCGGTCGTGTCTCCACTTCGATCGTTGCGCGGTTTACGCTCCAGTCCGCCCGTCGATCCCTTCGCGAAGCAGGTCGATGTGCCCGCAGTGCTGGGCGTACTCCGTGATCATCCGGAGCATCAACCAGCGCAGATCGACGTCCTCGTACCAATCCATTGGTCGACTCGTTTCTTCGAGGTCATGGAGGGTCACGATGTCGCGGGATATCGCGCACTCCACGCGCCACGCCTCCAGGTCGGCGGCGAAGTTAGCGTCCGAGGGGGGGTCGAAGTCGCGGTTGGGGTTGTCAGCGGTGACGAAAAGGAACGGAACTTCGCGACGCTCGAAGTTCTGCTGGAACCACCAACGTTCGACGCCGGCGAGGTGTCTCACGAGGCCGTGGAGCGACATGTTGGACGGCGGTACGGATCTGGTCCGGGCCTGTTCGTCTGTCAGGCCGCGGCATTTCATTTCTACAGTCGCGCGGTAGTAGTCCAGACACGCCGCGAGCGCCTCGCGCTCGGCGGCTACGCGTGGGATGCGCGGGCGGTCGTCGTCAGTCCAGACGGGCGAGAAGTCGTCCTCTGTCAGGCCGGACTCCGGCCGAACTGGGCCCTTTGCCGGTTGATCGCTCATGCTCCAACACTTTGCCATGCAGTGTCCGGTGTCCGGTCTCCCAGAGCCCGCAACTAGGTCCTCGTTGAACCGGCCGCATTAGGTTCATCGCGGGCCTCGACGCGGCCCCGCGACGTACAGACTTCGGCGATGACCGGACGGGTGATGACGCGCGTTCACCGCCATTCCGCGGCTCCGTCTGAGTGCCGCATCAACCGGGCAGTCGTGCCCGGTCCTCATCACTGACTGCTGCGTTCGGCCGCTCGCCCAGTTCACGGTTGGACGCGACGATTCGCCGCGCGAGCTCCCGCCGGAACTCGCTCGACGCCGCGCGTACCGCGAACGGCTTGCCAAGGCGTGTGTCGACCTCGGCTCCCACCGCGGCCGCCCGCTGCTCGAGCGCGTCAGCATTCGGGCGCCGGCCATGCCCGAACAGCGCCACCATCTGCGCTTCGTGGACCACGTCGCCCGGCTGCGGACCGTCGGCCAAGCCGGCGAGCCCACGACCGAGCCACACGCCGGGCGACTCGCCGCGCTCGCTGTAGTACTCGCCGAGGTTGGCGTAGCCGGTGTCGGCGGCGTCCTTGGCTGCCACCTGCCGGGTCAGGTAGGTGTAGCCGTTGCCCGCGCTGAGCTTGTGGAAGTTCATCATCGGTCCGCTCCCGTCCGCGCCGGTGCAAAGCGCTCACAACGAACAGGTGCAAAACCGGGCCGATTGCTACGTCGCGGCGAACGAGTTCGGCGGACGTCGAGTGGTGTTGTCATGCCGGAGACGGTCCGGATCGAACGGACCGGATTCCTACCTACCTGAGGGAGGGGTAGGTAAGAAGCGGTCCTACCGGCCCGGTAGCAACAACACCTACCTACAACGACGAACGGGACAGCGACGCCCGGGCGAACTGTGTGATCCATGCTCAGCAGCGTCCGCAGACGTGTACTGCAAACTGTCACCCCGAGGCGACCGCGGACCGTGTCACCCCTGGCGTCACCCCAGTAGAATCGGGCGTTAAGCATCCCTCGATGATCTTGGCGGCCGTCCTTGACAGCGCGGGGGTGACGGCGGCTAACAACCCGCCTCACACCTGCATCCGGCACGCCTCACACTCGCCTGGCGGCGGCCTCACACCTGCTTCGCCAGGAGGTCGCATATATGCAATTCTTGGTATCAGTTGCGATACCATCGAGCCATGGCCATGACGTTGCGGTTGACAGACGACGAGGCGGACGCCCTCCGCCGACGCGCGGACCGCGAGGGACGCTCGATGCAAGACGTCGCGCGGCATGCAGTGCGCGAATACGTCGAGACGCACAGCCGGGCCGAGCTGCTCGACCAGGTGCTCGATGCGGAGCTGCCGCGCTATGCCGAGGCCCTCGAGCGCCTCGGCCAGTGATCTATCTGAACTACGCCGAGGTGCTGCATGTTGCCGAGCGGGCAATGGGGGAGCAGCCGCTCGTGCGGGACGCTGGGCTACTCGAGGCGGCCGCCGCCCGTCCGCAGGCGACGGTCTTCGGCGAGGATGCATACCCGACGCTCGAGGAGTAGGCCGCCGCTCTGGCGCAGTCGATCGCCCGCAACCACGCGCTGGTCGATGGCAACAAGCGCCTCACGCTCGGCGCCCTGATCGCCTTCCTGGGGTTGAACGGCCGCCGGCTGACCCTGACCAACGACGAGGCCTACGACCTGATCATCGCGATCGCGACCGGCGAACTCGGCGAAGTCTCCGACATCGCCGAACGTATCCGAGCCGGCTCCGAGGACCGACGATGAGAGCGTCACCCCTAAACTTCGCGCAGCGTCAAGATCCAAAGCAAGGCGATCACACCTCTTGCACCGAGCCGTGACCATGCCCTCTATTCGCGCCACTGAACAGCCCGAGCTGGGCTGCGAGAAGATCGCCGTTGCACCTGAGAGACTCCCGTTCGTGACCCTGGCGAGCAGAGAGGCCGAGCGTGCGGAGCTGCATAAGACGATCTGGCGGATCGCGAACGACCTGCGCGGCAGCTTGGACGGGTGGGACTTCAAGAGCTACGTGCTCGGGATGCTGTTCTACCGGTTCATCAGCGAGAACCTGACGGCTTACCTGAACGAGCAGGAGCGAGGGTCGTCAAGCTACTCGACGCGATCGGCGACCTGAACATCGGGACGTATGCCGACCACACGATCGACGCCTTCGGTGATGCCTACGAGTACCTCATGCAGATGTACGCCTCCAGCGCGGGCAAGTCCGGTGGTGAGTACCACACGCCACAGGAGGTCTCCGAGCTGCTGGCGCGGATCACGGTGGTCGGCAAGACCCAGGTGAACAAGGTCTACGACCCGGCTTGCGGCTCGGGGTCGCTGCTGCTGAAGTTCGCGAAGGTGCTGGGCACGGAGAACGTTCGGCAGGGTTCTTCGGCCAGGAAATCAACCTGACCACCTACAACCTGCACGACATCAACTACGAGCAGTTCGACATCGCGCATGGCGACACGCTGATCGAGCCGATGCACTGGGACGACGAGCCGTTCGAGGCGATCGTCTCGAACCCCCCCTACTCGATCAGGTGGGCGGGCGATACGAATCCGCTGCTGATCAACGACCCCAGGTACGCCCCAGCGGGCGTGCTGGCGCCGAAGTCCAAGGCGGACCTGGCCTTCACCATGCACATGCTCAGCTGGCTCGCCGTGAACGGCACCGCCGCGATCGTCGAGTTCCCAGGCGTGCTCTACCGCGGCGGCGCAGAGCAGAAGATCCGCAAGTACCTGGTCGACAACAACTACGTCGAAGCGGTGATCCAGCTGCCGCCAGACTTGTTCGACGTGCCAGAAGGTACCCCCCGTTCGCTACTGCAATCAACGGACGAAGTGCCCGTCAGCCCAACCACGTGCTCGCTGCTCGCAGCTCGACCAGGGCTGCCGACGTGTACTGCGCGAGCTCGTCGTCGCCCTCGTGATGCACCTCGGACCACTCGGCGTAGCCCCGCTTGAAGGCCAGAACGCCCAGCTCCGCCGCGAGATGGGCGGTTAGGTCGGGTACGCCGCGGTCTAGGAGGGCCGCCGTCATGGCGGCCGCGAGGCCCACGCTCTTTAGTGCGGCGCGCTCTTGCAGTTCGGCGTTGGCGGCGATGGCCGCCTTCATGCGGGATCCGAGTTCGCGGTTCATCGGGCCCATCGCGCTCGACACCCGTTCGAGCCCCGCCGCGACGGCCTCCAGCGGGCTGGCGCTCTC
>JALYIL010000006.1 GCA_030775825.1 Actinomycetota bacterium | reverse complement strand
CCGCGGCGGCCTGGCACCGCGGGCCGTGCCCATCTCGCGCAGCAAGAGCGAACTGTTCGACGATCTCGTGTTGGACGCGGTCGAGGAACTCGAGGATCGCTGGGCCGCTGAGCTCGCACAGGTCGAATTCGCGGTCGAGGACGTCCCCCCCGCCGTTCACCGACTCGCCCCGGATTCCGACCCCGAAGTCATCGTCGACCGCGGCATCCCGCTGGGGCGGCTCTACCGCAGCGGTCTGGCGGGGATTCACCGACCCGTGGTCGTGATTTACCGCCGCCCGGTGGAGGCACGGGCCACCGAACGCGAGGATCGCGGCGATCTGGTTTTCATGGTCGTGGCAGAGTTGGTGGCAGAGCTACTCGGCCGAGACGTCGACGAGATCGATCCCCCGAGGTCCTAGACCGCTCGGCGCTTCATACGCCGCCGCTCGCGTTCGGAAAGGCCGCCCCAGATGCCGAAGCGCTCATCCTTGGCAAGTGCGTACTCCAAGCACTCACCACGCACCTCGCACCCTGTGCAGATCTTCTTCGCTTCGCGCGTCGAACCGCCCTTTTCCGGAAAGAAAGCCTCCGGGTCGGTCTGGGCGCAGAGGGCCCGCTCCTGCCAACTCGCCTCCTCAGGAAGGCCGAAGAGCTCCGACAGCTGGTTGTCGGCCAGATTGCCAGCCAGGTCCATCATGGCGCCCTCCTGTTTCCTGCCAGCGGCGTTGCCAGCGGTCACACCAGCAGCTCTGCTAGCGAACTCGCCAGCAGATGCGCTAACGGTCCCGCGGCTCGCCTTGAACGACACATATGGAATTACACGCGTGTCGTTCCCATTCGTCAAGCCCGAACTCTGTTAAACGCCCTCGAGCGCAACATTGGTAGCCCGAAAAGATCGAGCCGGCTTCTGCTACATGCGGGCGGCGGCTGCACCAACGGCGTCGAGGACGGCCGAAACGACGGGCCGGCTCAGCGAGCTGGCTCGCGCGAGCGCCATCAAGTGCCGCGTCATTGGCGGGTCACCGAGCAGAGTGACGCGAACTCCCGCGTGGTGCTCGGCCGCGACCGACAGCCGCGGCAACACGGCAACGCCGTGGCCATCGGCGACTGCCCGGACGAGCAGCAACATGTCGTCGGTTTCCCAGCGGACGTCAGGCTCGAATCCGGCCGCGCGACAGGCCGAGCGAACCGCGTGCCCGCAGGCCGCGTAGTCCGGCGGCATGACCCACGATTCGTTCGAGAGGTCAGCCAAGGCGACACCGTGACGACCCGCGCGGATCGCGGAGGTCACGGGGGTGAGAACGACCAGTGGCTCGACGCAGAGTTCGGTGGCGACCGCGAAATCCGGCAGCGCGAGCGGGACATAGTCGTATTCGTCAACCACCGCAAGGTCGACATCGCCTGCGACCAACAGCTCCAGCGCTTGCTCGGGCTCGCCGGCCAGGACGGACACCGCGACGCCGGGGTGGCTCTCGCGCAGACCACAGATAGCTGCCGAGACGAAGGTCGCGGCGGCACTGGCAACACAAGCGAGCGCCACGGGGCCCGCGACGCAGCCGGAGATCCGGTCGAGATCGGCGCGTGCGCTGATCAGGACGTCGATCACCTCCTGCGCCCGAGTGACCAGGGCGTGCCCGGCGCCGGTCAGGCGGACGCCGCGAGGCGACCTGTCAACGAGGGGCACACCTGCCTCTCGTTCGAGTACCGCGAGCTGCTGCGACACAGCTGAAGACGTCAGGCCGAGGGACCGGGCGGCTCCGGCGATCGTGCCGCGCAATCCGACCTCGCGCAGCAGCCGCAAGCGCCCGACGTCGAGCTGGGTGCCGGCATTAGACATAAGCACATCTTACGACATAGGCTAATAAGACGTAACATTTTCTTTGCGACGGATGACGGAGATGTCCCCATGACCATGCCCAGCCACGCGGCACTCACCGCCGAGACCAGCGCGATTCTGGCGCGGCTCGGCGTTGGCGATCTCCACGATGACGGGGAGCTCATTGGCCGGTCCCCGATTACCGGCGGTGAGCTCGGCCGACTTCGGGCCCATACCGCGAACGACGTCGACAGGACCGTGACAGCGGCACACGCGGCTTTCCGGCGATGGCGATCGGTCCCCGCTCCAGTGCGTGGCCGGCTCGTTCGAGAGCTCGGTGAGCTCCTGCGCGAGCACAAGGACGATCTCGGTGCGCTGGTCTCGATCGAGGCGGGCAAGATCCGCTCCGAGGGACTCGGCGAGGTTCAGGAGATGATCGACATCTGCGAGCTCGCGGTTGGCCTGTCGCGACAGCTGTTCGGCCTGACGATCGCGTCCGAACGTCCGGGCCACCGAATGATGGAGCAGTGGCATCCGCTGGGCGTGGTGGGGGTCATCAGTGCGTTCAACTTCCCGGTGGCCGTGTGGTCGTGGAACGCCGCGCTAGCGTTGGTTTGTGGTGACCCCGTCGTCTGGAAACCGTCCGAAAAGACCATGCTGACGGCCGTTGCCTGTCAGGCTCTTGCCGCGGAGGCGGCACGCCGGGTCGGCGCTCCTGAGGCGATCTGCTCGGTCGTCCTCGGTGGCACGCAGGTCGGGCAAGCCTTGGTCGATCACCCTCGGGTAGCCCTTATCAGCGCTACCGGCTCGACGCGGATGGGACGCACTGTCGGGCCACGGGTCGCGTCGCGCTTCGGGCGCGTCTTGCTCGAGCTCGGTGGCAACAACGCGGCCATCGTGGCGCCTTCGGCCGACCTCGACCTCGCCGTCCGGGGCATCGTGTTCTCCGCCGCGGGCACCGCCGGCCAGCGGTGCACGACACTGCGCCGGGTTATCGCGCACACCTCGATCGTCGAGGACTTGCTCGCCCGCCTGAAGGCCGCGTTCGAATCGTTGCCGATCGGCTCACCGCTGGCGACGGACACGCTGGTCGGCCCCTTGGTCGACGAGGCGGCCTACGACGGCTACGCCGACGCCTTGGCCAAGGCGCAGGCAAACGGAGGCACGCTCATCGCAGGGGGCTCGCGGGTTCTGGCCGTGCAAGCCCCCGACGCCTACTACGTGCAGCCCGCTCTCGTGCAAATGCCTTCGCAGAGCGAGATCGTTCAGTCTGAGACGTTTGCCCCGATCCTCTACGTGATGACCTACACCGATTTCGACGACGCGATTGAGATGCACAACGACGTGCCGCAGGGGCTGTCGTCGTCGATCTTCACGATGAACATGCGGGAGGCCGAGCGATTCACCTCGCCGGGGGGCTCGGACTGCGGGATTGCCAATGTCAACATCGGCCCCTCAGGCGCCGAGATCGGCGGCGCCTTCGGCGGCGAGAAGGAGACGGGCGGGGGGCGCGAGTCCGGCTCGGATGCGTGGAAGGCGTACATGCGGCGGGCAACCAACACGGTCAACTACTCGGCGGAGCTACCCCTGGCACAGGGCGTGACCTTCGGCTGAGCAGGTATTTTCCGCACTGGCCGCGATAGCCGGGATGGCCGCGGTGGCGCTGCCTAGAGCGATACAAGTTTGCGGAAGTCCCAACTTGCGATCTTGGTCGGCGTGATTCGCATCCAGGCGTGCCGCCCGTCATGAAACAGCCCGTCCTGAGCCATGTACTTCTGGGCAAATATCTGCTCGATCCCGGCCAGGTTCTCATCCGGCGCGCCGGTACGCGGCACGTCGCCGACGATGTCGGCCCGTCCCGTGATCTCCACCCCGTGCAGCTCGAAATAGTCGACGCCGGCATCGATCACCGCCGACACCCGGGGGTCCGCCTCCAGGTCCGCCCAGCGCTGGCTTCGGGTAATCGAATAGATCCACAAATGAGTGCGGTCCCACGCAAACCACAGCGGGGTCGCATGCGGCCCGTCCGGACCGATCGTGGCCACCCGGCACACGCGTTGCGCGGCCAGGAAGGTGTTCAGCTCCTCGGCGCTCATCGCGATCCGTCGGCCGCGTTTCTGGGGTCGGAGCTGGTCGGTCACGTCGAACTCCCTGCTGTGGATGGCGATTTGGCGCCTCGTCCGCCTCGGACGCTCACTGTGCATACCAGGATCACGATCGGCGCGCCGGGTCCGGCGAGGCGATTCACCTCCTGAGCGATGATGCGTATTCCTCAGGCGAGGCGCGTGATCTCCACCTTGACGTCGAGGGCCGTCGTGACCGGCGATCCTGCCACGATGCCCTTGATCGGCGGTACGTCCCGGTAGTCGCGGCCCATCCCTACGACGACGTGCCGGTCGCTGACCATCGACGCGTTCGTCGGGTCGTGCGCGATCCACTGCCCCAGCCACCACTCGACCCAGGCATGGCTCTCGCCCACGACGGGCTCCCCCAGCGCTGCGCTGGCGTTGGGGTGCAGGTAGCCCGAGACATATCGCGCCGGAAGACCCACATGCCGCAGGGCGCCGACCACGAGATGCGCGTAGTCCTGGCACACCCCACTTCGGGCCGACCACGCCTCGGCCGCGGACGTCTGAACGCCCGTCGACCCGGGAACATAGGACATTGCCTCGTGCACGCAATTGCTGATCGCCAAAGCTGTTTCGGCCGGGCTCGGGTCGACCACCAGTGACTCGGCGAGCTTTACGAGGTCCTGGGCAGGCTCGGTACTCGCCGACTGCGTCAAGAACTCGCCGAACTCGTTCGTCACTGCGGGCGATCGGACATCGTCCCAGCCAAGGTCCCGGTCGGGGACCGGACGCAAGGCCGGCTCGACCTCGACAAGGCTGCTGGCGCTGACCACCAGCTCACTGTGCGGGCGCTCGGCCTCGAAGACGCGGACCTGCGTGCCCCAGTAGTCGACGTAGCGAAACTGCCAGCTGAGGTTGTCCACCCGCAACACGTTTTCCAGCGGATTCTGCCAACGGGTGCCGAGCGGAGTCAGCCGGGCTTCGTTCAGCGACGCGGTCGCCGGCTGGTCGTAGCGGTAGGTGGATGTGTGCAGGATCCGGTAGCGCGCCTTCACCGCGCTACGACGCTTTCCACGAAGTGACGACGCCGCGCGGGAAGTAGCGGCGCGCGATGGCGTCACTGGCCGCCGAGCACGCACCTTGCACCCTCTGCATGACGTGGTAGATGTCGTCGAGCAATTCCGCGGTGGGTGTGAACTGCAGCTCGGATCGGATCATGCCGAGCATCCGATGCGCCTCGCTGCCCGGGACCCGGTCCGTCGGAGTGTGTCGGGCACCGAGTTCGTCCAGACAACGTTCAGCCTCGACCAGCGCGCTCATCAGCGTTCGCGGAAACAGCGGATCCAGCAGCAGGAATTCGATCGAGCGGGCGTCGTCGACGACCCCCCGGGCGTTTCGCAGGAAGGCTTGGTACGCGCCGCAGCTCTGCAGCAGGGTCACCCATGACGGACCGGCACTGCCCGCGAGAGCCCTCGCGGCGGCCAGGCGCGCTGTCATGTCGGCGCGCTCGATGCTTCGGCCCAGGACGAGAAAGTGCCAGGCATCATCGTGGGAAAGCGTCGCATCGGCCGTGCCGGTGAACGCTGCCGAACGCTCGCGCACCCACGACAGGAACGCGTGCGGATGGGCGCGCCGACCGGGCCTTGACGCTTCGTGCCAGGTGATGTTGACGTTCTCCCACAACTCGGCCGAAACGATCTCACGACTGCGCCGAGCGTTCTCGCGGGCTGCACCTAGCGCGCCCAGCACGGACGCCGGCGTCGATCGATCCCACGCCAGTGCATCCAACACGTCGGAGGCGGACACTGGATCAGAGAATTCGCGCCCCATCGCCGACATGAGCGAGGCACACACGACATCCTCGGGGGCCCATGGATCATCGAGCAGCAGGTTGAGGTGCACGTCGAGAATGCGGCTGGTTACCTCGGCCCGCTCTACGTAGCGGCCGATCCAGTACAGCGACTCGGCGATGCGGCTCAGCACTCGGCACCCTCGGCCCTCTGTTGCTGCTGTTGTTGCTGCTGCTCGATGGAGTCTTCGAGCGAACTGTCTGGCTTCGGCATGGGAGTGCGCTCGCGGCGCTCGGCCTCCACGCGCCGCGTCTCCGTGCCCGCCCGACGGTCGCCGGCGAGCACCCAAGTGTCCTTCGAACCCCCGCCCTGGCTGGAGTTGACCACCAGCGAGCCTTCGACGAGTGCGACTCGCGTGAGGCCGCCCGGAAGCACCCAGACGTCGTTGCCGTCGTTGACCGCGAAGGGGCGCAGGTCGACGTGCCTCGGCGCGACGCTGTCGCCGCTGAGGGTGGGGACGGTCGAAAGCTGTACGACCGGTTGCGCGATCCAGCCACGCGGGTCACCGATCAGCTGCGCCCGAAGCGTCGCGAGTTCCTCGGCCGACGCGGCCGGGCCGATCACGAGCCCTTTCCCGCCAGCACCGTCGACCGGCTTGAGTACCAGCTCATCCAGCCGCTCTAGCACCTCTGCCAAGGCACCAGGGTCCTCCAAGCGCCAGGTGTCCACATTCGGCAGGAGAGGTTCCTCATGCAGGTAGTAGCGCACGAGATCAGGCATGTAGGTGTAGATCAACTTGTCGTCGGCCACGCCATTACCGACCGCGTTGGCGATCGTGACGTTGCCCGCACGGGCCGCTGTCAACAGTCCAGGGCAGCCGAGCATCGAGTCGGATCTGAACTGGACCGGGTCGAGGTACTCGTCGTCCACGCGGCGGTAGATCACGTCGACGCGGCGTTCGCCCGACGTATCGCGCATCCGCACCACGCCACCGGAGCAGACGAGGTCGCGGCCTTCGACAAGCTCCACGCCCATCGCTCGCGCCAGCCATGCGTGCTCGAAGTACGCGCTGTTGTAAACCCCCGGCGTCAACACCACGATGCACGGATCGGTTACACCGCTTGGCGCCGCGGCACGCAGTGCTGCCAGCAGGCGTTGCGGATAGTGCGAGACAGGCCGAAGGCGCAACTTACCCAGGACATCGGCCCACTGCTGGCGCATCGCACTTCGGTTGGCGAGCACGTAGCTCACGCCGGAGGGCACCCGGACGTTGTCCTCCAGTACCCGGAATCCGCCGGCTTCGTCCCGGATCAGGTCGATACCCGAGACGTGTACGCGCACGCCGTTAGGCGGTTCGATTCCGTGGGCACTGCGCTGGAAGTTGCGCGAGGAGGTGATCACGCTGCGCGGCACCACGCCGTCGGCGACGACTCGGCAGGCGCCGTACACGTCGCTCAGGAAGGCCTCGAGTACCCGCACCCGTTGGCGTACCCCCTGCTCGATCGTGTGCCACGTGAGCTCGTCGATGACCCTCGGGACGATGTCGAGCGGAAACGGCCGCTCCTCACCCCCGATGTCGAAAGTGACGCCTTGATTGAGGTACGCCCTGGCGAGCGTGTCCACGCCCGCCCGCAGCTCCTGGGCGCCACTGCGCTGGATCGATTCGTAGAGGGCCTTGTAGGGTGGCCGAACCCCGCCGTCGGGGGCGATCATCTCGTCCCAGGCGGCACCACGGGCGTAGTCGTCGAACAAGTCGGCCATCCTGGGCAGAGTATGGCGAAAATATGTCGCCGGTGTGTCATTTGTTGGCTCAGGCAAGCTCAGACAGTGGTTGCGGGAGTCGTCACAGGCCAAGGCGCCCAGCCGCTACCTCGATTCGGTCTTCGGTTGCTACTGCGGCAACCCGGAAGAACGAGTGCGAGGAGCGCCCGTAGAACTCGCCGGGTGATACCACGATCCCGGCGCGCCGGGCGAGCTCACGCGCGGCCAACCAAGCATCGTCTGCCGGTACCCAGAGGTAGAACGCGCCGTCGGGAAGGCCGACCGGGTAACCGGCAGCCAGAAGAATCTGTTGCAGGCGCAGCATTCGCCGCCAGTAGCGGGCGCGCTGGACTTCCACGTGAGAGTCCTCGCCCAGCGCGAGAACGGCGGCGGCTTGAACCGGGCCTGCGGGCATGAGGCCGGCGTGCTTGCGCACCTCTCGCAGGTAGTGCACCAGACCGGGGTCGCCAGCATAGAAGCCGATCCGGGCCCCGGCGAAGTTGTCGCGCTTGGACAACGAGTGCACCGCGATGACACCAGCCGTCCCTGAGCGCAGGATCGTCGTCGGTGCGCCGGTCCAGGTGAATTCGGCGTAGCACTCATCCGAGAACACCGGCACCCCCCGCGCGCGGCCCCACCTGGCGGCCGCGTCAAGATCGTGTAGCTCACCGGTTGGGTTGGCAGGCGAATTCACCCATGCGCACAGCGCCCGTGCGGCATCCTCCTCCGGGATGTCGTCGAGGTGGTGGTAGGCGACGGCGCGACAGCTGGCCAGCAGTGCGCCCATCTCGTAAGTGGGGTAGCTGATCGCGGGGTAGAGAACCGTGTCGCGCGACGGGTCCCGAAGCCTTAGGTACTGCGGCAGGGAAGCGACGAATTCCTTACTACCCACACACGCCGCAATCTCGGTCCCCGGATCGAGGACCACACCTAGCCGCCGGCTGATCCAGCCGGCCGCGGCCCGTCGCAGCTGCGGGGTACCGATCGAGGCCGGGTAGCCGCGGGCCGTTCCCGCCGCCGCCAACGCAGCGACGACGTCCTCCGGTGCCGGGTCGGCTGGGGTACCGATGGATAGGTCGACGGCACCGCCGTCGTGCTCGTTGGCGATCTTGATGATCTCCTCGAGCCGATCGTAGGGATACGGCGGCGGAACGAACCCGGCGCTCACGCTCGTTCCCCCCGGCGATCGCGCTGCGCATCGGGGTAAGCGCCCGGCTGCACCTCTAGGTGCGCGTCGAGCAGCTGGGCGAGATGCACGCTGCCGCTACCGGCGAGCTGCTCCAGTTGCGTGCGGCAGGAGAACCCGTCCGCCAGGATCAAGGCGCCTTCCGCGGCCCTGCGCACAGCGGGAAGAAGTGCGGTCTCGGCCACGGCAACCGACACTTCGTAGTGGCCACGTTCGACACCGAAGTTCCCGGCCAGACCGCAGCAGCCACCCACCGCCTCGAACGTCGCTCCGGCGGCGGCGAGCAGCGCCGCATCGGTGTCCCAGCCGAGCACGGCGCGCTGGTGGCAGTGAGGCTGTGCGACCCCGTGCACGTCATCCAGCCGCGGCACGGACCACGATGGCGTCCGAGACAGCAATTCGGCCAGGGTCGTGGTCAGTGCTGCCGCCTGCCGTGCACGGGGATCCTCGGGGAGGAGCTCGACGGCGTCGCTGCGCAGCACCGCGGTGCACGAGGGTTCCAGGCCGACGATCGGGATACCGGCATCGAGGGCGGGTTGCACAGCCGTGAGCGTCTCGCGCAGCCGCCTGCGTGCGGCCTCAAGCTGACCGGTAGAGATCCAGGTCAGCCCGCAGCACGCCTGCGGTGTGGGGATCTGGACGGCGTAACCGGCTGCTTCGAGGACGCGTACGGCGGCCTGACCGACCTCAGGCGAGAAGTGATCGGTGAAGGTGTCGACCCAAAGCATGACCGGATCGCCGGCGCCGGCTGGGTGTGAGCTGAACCATTCGCGAAACGTTCGCTCGGCAAAGCGGGGAAGCGGTCGGCGTGCATCGATCCCGCCGAAGCGTTTGGCCATGGCGGCGAACCCGGGACGGCGCAAGACGGCGTTGGTGAACCGGGGCGCCGTCGCAGCCACCCGGGCCCACCGCGGAAGCCAGCCCAGTGCGTAATGCGACGTCGGCCTCAGCCGATGCCGGTAACGCTGATGCAGGACCTCAGCCTTGTACGTCGCCATGTCTACGCCGGCCGGACAGTCCGAGGAACAGCCTTTGCACGACAGGCACAGCTCGAGGGCCTCAGCGACTTCGGGTGAGCGGAATCCCTTGACGAGCGAGCCGTTTGCCATCTCCTGCAGCACCCGGGCCCGACCCCGGGTGGAGTCCTTCTCGTCGCGAGTCGCGAGGTATGACGGGCACATCACCCCGCCGGAGGCCGTCGTGTCGGCGCGACACTTGCCCAGACCGACGCATCGGTGCACGGCAGTGGACAGGTCGCCGTCATCGTCGGCGTACGCGAAGGCCAGCCTGGTTCGAAGCGGCTTCGCGGCCGGCACACGCAGATCGGCATCCAGCGGAGCCGGGTCGACGATCACGCCCGGGTTGAGCAGGTTCATGGGGTCGAAGATGCCTTTGAGATCAGCGAACGTCCCGATCGCCTCGGCGGAGTACATGTAGGGGAGCAACTCGCCCCGGGCTCGCCCGTCGCCATGCTCGCCGGACATCGAGCCACCGTGGCTGCCTACCAGCTGGGCGGCGGCCACGACGAACTCCCGGAACTGAGCGGGTGCGGTGCGCAACGGGAAGTCGATACGAGCATGGACACAGCCGTCGCCGAAGTGCCCGTAGGTGAGGCCGTCGACGCCATGCTCGAGCATAAGTGCCCCGAACTCGCGCAGGTAGGCACCGAGCTGCGCGGGCGGAACAGCCGCGTCCTCCCACCCCGGCCACGCCGGCGCACCGGCCGGCGTGCGACCCCCGAGCCCGGCGCCGTCTTCGCGAATGCGCCACAGGGCTCGGGCGAGGGCGCCGGTAACAATCGCCGAGTCGAGACAGCCGGCATCGGCAACCAGTTTCTCTGCCGCGGCGCACGCCTGTGCGACGGTGGCGCCAGCGACCTCGACGAACAACCAACCGTCACCGCGCGGGAGTTGGGGCACCGCGCTCGCGCCACGGCGCCGGCGAACGACGTCGACAAGTCGAGCATCCATTCCCTCGACCGCAACCGGCTGATGTGCCAGCAACGCCGGCACCGCGTCAGCCGCGGTAGGCATGTCCGGGTACCCGAGCACGACGAGCGCAACAGCCGGCGGCGACTGCACCAGCCGCACGGTGGCGCCCAGGATCACGCCCAGCGTCCCTTCGGTGCCGACCAAGAACTTCGCAAGATCCGAGCCATTCTCTGGCAACAGGTGTTCCAGCGAATAACCGGAGACCTGCCGGATGAACCTGCCGAACTCGGTGCGGATGACGCCGAGGCGGCCCCGGACGATCGCCTCGACGTCACCGATGAGCGCAGCTTCCGGGGCGGCTGGCGCTTGGGCGCGCTCGAGTTTGCGCGCGGTGAAACGGAGCCCCGAGCCGGTGAGCACGTCAAGGTCGACCACGTTGTCGGCGGTTCGTCCATAGGCCAGCGCCCGCGATCCGCAGGCGTTGTTGCCGATCGAGCCCCCGATGGTGGCGCGGGCGTGCGTAGATGGGTCAGGTCCGTAGCGCAGACCGTGAGATGCCGCGGCCGCCGTGATCGAGTCGAGGATCGCCCCTGGCTCCGCCCTGGCCGTGCGCGCCTCGGCGTCGATCGCCAGAACCCGGTTCAGATGGCGGGAATAGTCCAGGACGATCCCGCTGCCGACGCTGTTCCCCGCGGTCGAGGTACCGCCGCCCCGCGAGGTGAAGGGGACCTCCAGATCGCGCGCGACGCTGAGGGCCGCAATGACCTCGTCCGCGTGGCGAGGAAACGCCACGACGCCGGGAATCACCCGATAGTTGGAAGCGTCCGTCGAGTACTCGGCACGACGACGCGTGGAGTCATCGACGTCAGTGAGCCCGGCCCTGCGCAACGCGGCCGTGACGGCGCGCGGCTCGATGTCGCTCACCTGGTCATTGTCCCGTACAGGCGCGATCGGCTAGTCAGCGCGTGGATCGAGCAGCCTCGGGCCCGAAAACGGGCGAAGCCTTGTCCGTCGTCACGAAGGTGCACCGTTGTCCCATTGCCAGGCGAGGCAGGCCATCACGATGCGCAGTAGGCCGGGGGTGGTGTCGCGTCCAGGGCCAGCGCGACAGCGGCGCGGGCGGCCACCGGCCCGACGAGATTGCCGGTCCCGTTGTACCCGCCGATGGCAACGACCCCGTCAGCTGCCGGCGTGCACAGTGGCCGGCCGTCTGCGGTGTAACCGACCAGTGCACCCCAGCGGTGGGAGACCGTCACCCCGCCACCAGCCATCCGCCGGGCCAGCCCGTCCAGGTAGCGCTGAACCGCCGGGGTGGCTCCGGGATCGGTCGTCCATTCCTGCTCGGCGAACAGGTCGCGCCCCCCGCCGACAAACAGCCGCCCGTCCGGAGTCTGCTGGGCGTAGTCGTAACCCCACCGGCCGTAAAGCGGATTGGGCAGCCTGCCCGGGGCGATCGGATGCGTGGCAAGCATCTGCAGGCGCGCCGTGCGCACCCGACCCGCCAGCTGCGGCAGCAACGCCTCCAGCCCGCCGTCGACGGCGACGATGACAACGGCGACCGAGACGGACCCATGCTCGGTGCGGACGCGACCCGGTGCAACCTCGAGCACCCGGGTTTGTTCGTACAGCGACGCGACGCCCGCCGCCTGGCCAGCGAGGGCCAAGGCGCGCGTGGCCGGGTTCATCGCGGCGTCCTCAGGCAGGAAGATTCCGCGCCCGAGCGGGCCGTCGTAGTCCTCGACCGGGATGCCGTGCCTACGCAGGGCACCGGCCTGTGCGGCGCAGTCGGCGAGTTCGCGGTCGCGGTCGAGCTCCTCGGCGAGGGATGCGGGGTCGCCAGGTAGGCCAGCGAGCCGGATAGAGCCGGTGCGTCGCACCACCTCGGGCCCCAAGGCACCGGCCAGTCGCTCCAGCTCGGCGAGGGTCGCCCGGTACAGATCCACTGCGGCGGCCGCTCCCCACCGCGTGATCGCGTCATGCAGGAACAGCGCAGGGCCGCCGAGCAGGAAACCCCCGTTGCGCCCGGCCGCACCTGCGGCCACCCGCCCGGCGTCGACGCCCACTACCGACAGGCCGCGCTCAACCAGCGCCGTTACGGCCGCGAGACCGGAGGCACCGAGCCCCACGACGCAGGCGTCGGCGACCTGGTCGCCATTGAGCGCGGCGAGGCCAGCCCAGCGGGCGACGTCAGGGTCGATGTCCCATCCGACGGCCACTAGAGCACCTTGGAGAGGAAGGCCTTCGTCCGCTCGTGCTGGGGATTGGCCAGCACGTCGCGCGGAGTGCCGTCTTCGACGACGACCCCGCCATCCATGAAGACGAGGCAGTCGCCGACCTCACGCGCGAAGCCGATCTCGTGGGTGACGACAACCATTGTCATGCCTTCCTGGGCGAGGCCGCGCATCACGTCGAGGACGTCGCCGACCAGTTCCGGGTCCAGCGCCGAGGTCGGCTCATCGAACAGCATCAACTTCGGCTGCATCGCGAGCGCGCGGGCGATGGCCACGCGCTGCTGCTGGCCACCTGAGATCTGACTCGGGTACGCGTCGGCCTTGTCGGCCAGGCCGACCCGGTCAAGCAGCTCCTTTGCCCTGGCTCTGACAGCTCCCTTCTCCTCGCCCTTGACCCGGATCGGAGCCTCGATGATGTTCTCCGTCGCCGTCATGTGCGGAAACAGGTTGAACCGCTGGAACACCATCCCAATCTCAGCGCGCTTCCGGCAGATCTCCGCGTCACGCAGTTCGTGGAGCTTGTCGCCGCGCTGCCGGTAGCCGACCAGCTCACCGCCGACCGACAACCGCCCGGCGTCGATCTTCTCCAGGTGATTGATGCACCTGAGCAACGTCGACTTACCCGACCCGGACGGTCCGATGATGACCATGACCTCGCCGGCATCGACCTGCAGGTCGATGCCCTTGAGCACCTCGACATGGCCGAATCTCTTGTGCACGTTCTCCGCGAGAACCATTGGTGTGGTCACTTGACTACACGCCTCCCGAATGCGGCGCGCCGATCGCCGCGGACCGCGACGACGAGTCGGGCACCGGGGAATGGAAGCTGGTGAACATTTGGACGAATCGTTGCAGGGGGGTCCGCGGAGGCTGGCGCGCCGCGCCCCTGCCGAAGTAGCGCTCCAGATGAAACTGGCCGTAGGTGAGTACCGAGGTCACGATGACGTACCAGATGCTCGCGACCAGAAGCAGCGGAATGGTCTGGTAGGTGCGGGCGTAGATGATCTGGACGGAGTACAGCAGTTCGGTCAACGGGATCACGCTGGCCAGCGATGACGTCTTCAACATCGAGATCGTCTCGTTGCCCGTCGGCGGGATGATGACCCGCATCGCCTGCGGGAGCACGATGCGTCGCATCGTTTTCCATCTCGTCATGCCGAGCGACTGGGCGGCTTCGCTCTGCCCCTCGTCGACCGAGAGAATGCCGGCCCGAACGATCTCGGCCATGTACGCGGCCTCGTTGAACCCCAGGCCGATCACGGCTGCCACGAACGGTGTGACCAGGGAGTTCGCGTCGTAGTGCGCGAAGGTCGGCCCGAACGGAATCCCGATCGAGATACCGGTCGGCGGCGGGAACAGGTAACTGAGGTTCGACCAGAACAACAGCTGCACCAGCACGGGTGTCCCGCGGAAGAACCAGATGTAGAGCCAGCTCGTTGCGGACAGCAGCGGATTCTGTGACAACCGCATCACCGCGAGCAGGATGCCGCCGCCGATGCCGATGGCCATCGCGATGACGGTGAGTTCGATGGTGACGTAGAGACCGTCGAGGATCTGTCGCGACAGGAAGTACTTGCCCACGACGTTCCACCCGAGGCGCGTCTCGTTGGCACTGCCACGCCTGACGTGGGCGAACACCACGGCGTGAACCAGCATGGCGCCGAGCAACACCAGGACAGCGGCCGCCACCCACCGGCCGGGATGGCGGACCGGCACAGCCTTCAGCTGTACCGGCCCGCCCCCATCCGGGAGAGCATCCTTATGCGGTTGCATCGGGCGATGGGGGCGTCAGCTGGTCGCGCCGTTGATGACCGGGTTCGTGATCGCGCCGTCCTGGACACCCCATTGGGAGAGGATCTTCGTGTAGGTGCCATCGGCCATCAGCTTCTTCACCGCCGCCAACACCGCTGCGGCCATCCCGTTGCCCTTCGGCAGCGCGATGCCGTACGGAGCCACCGCGAAAGCGGTACCAGTCTGGGTGAACTGTCCATTGGACTGCTTGACGATGTAACCGACCACCTGCGAGTCGGCGAAGCCGACGTCGGCACGCCCACTGGACACGGCCAGATTCGCGCCGTTCTGATCGCTGAAGGACAGTACGGTCACCGTCGGCTTGCCCGCGCCTGTGCAGGTCTTCGCCTGCGTCTGTGCGTCGGTCTGCTCGGTCGTGCCGTTCTCGACGGAGACCTTCGCGCCACAGAGGGAGTCGAGCCCGTTGAAGGTCTTCGTGTTGCCCGCCTTGACGTAGAAACCCTCACCGGCCTGGAAGTACGTGACGAAGTCGACCGTCTTTTCGCGTGTCTTGTTGTCGGTGAACGACGACATTCCGAGGTCGTAGGTACCACTCTGCAGGCGCGGGATGATCGAGTCGAACTTGACGTTGACCAGATTGGCTTTGAGCCCCAGCGTGGCCGCGAGCGCCTTGGCGAGGTCAGCGTCCATCCCGATTATGGTGTGGCCGTCGGTGTCGATGGATTCATCCGGCGGGTATGACGCGTCGACCCCGATCGTGAGAGTGCCCTTGCCCTTGACCGCAGCAGGTACCAGGGCCGCGGCAGCGTTGGCCGTGACCGCACTTGAGGTGCTGGTCGGGGAATTCGCCGTCTTCTTGCTGCTCGAGCAACCGGATAGGAGCAATGCACCGATGGCGACGAGGCCCGTCGCCGCCGCCAGGCCAGATCGTTGAACCACGAATTGCCTCCTCGAAAAGGTGTGTCGCGCACACCTTAGAGCAGCATCCGGCCGCTGTCGGAGGCTTCTGGGGTTCCCACCGCAATTGGTGCCCATATGTGACACCGTGACACGGCCGGACGTTGAGCCGGCGCATCAGCGGCCGGCCCCGCTAGGGCAGCGCGAGCTGGCTCTTGCCGAGGACGACAACCCCGCCCGGTGAGACGTGATAGCGAGACGCATCCACGTCACGGTCGACACCGATGTGGGCGCCTTCGGGAACCACGACGTCCTTGTCGAGAATGGACTTGCGCACCACCGCGCCACGGCCGATCTGGACGCCGTCCATCAGGACAGAGCCTTCCACGTAGGCCCCCGCGTGCAGACGCACGCCGTGCGAGATGACACTGTGGCGCACGGTTGCCCCGGACACGATCGTTCCCGCGCCGACGATCGACTCCTGCGCCATGCCGCCTTCGACGAATTTCGCCGGAGGCAGGTGCGGGTGGTGAGTGTAGATCGGCCATTGCTGGTTGTAGAGATTGAAGATCGGGTGCACATTCACCAGGTCGGCGTGCGCGTCGTAGTACGCGTCGATCGTGCCCACGTCGCGCCAGTAGCCGCGGTCGCGCTCCTCGGCACCCGGGACGTCATTGTCAGCGAAGTCGTATACGTAAGCGTTGCCCTGCTTGACCAGCATCGGCATGATGCTGGCACCCATGTCATGCACCGAGTCCTCGTCCTCCGCGTCTTGGCGCAATACCTCCAGAAGAACGTCGGTGGTGAAGACGTAGTTGCCCATCGAAGCGAAGCTCTCCTCCGAGCTGTCGGGCAGCCCCGGCGGCTCGGCCGGCTTCTCGAGGAAGTCGATGACCCGCCCGTCCGGGTCGGCGTCGATCACGCCGAACGAGGACGCTTCCGTGCGTGGCACCCGGATTCCGGCCACGGTCGCGCCGGCGCCGGTCTCGATGTGCTGGGTCACCATCTGGCGTGGATCCATGCGGTAGACGTGATCGGCACCGAACACGACGATGTAGTCGGGCTTGTCGTCGTAGATGAGGTTTGACGACTGCAGGATCGCGTCGGCGCTTCCGGTGTACCAACGAGGCCCCAGCCGCTGCTGGGCCGGCACCGGCGTGATGTAGTTGCCGATGACAGTGGACATCCGCCAAGTCTGGGTGATGTGCCGGTCCAGCGAGTGGGACTTGTACTGCGTCAGGACGCAGATGCGCAGATAGCCGGCGTTCACCAGGTTCGACAGGACGAAGTCGATCAGCCGGTAGTTCCCGCCGAACGGCACTGCCGGCTTGGCGCGGTCCGCCGTGAGTGGCCACAACCGCTTGCCCTCGCCCCCGGCGAGAACCATGCCCAAAACGCGCGGCTCCCTGGCCATGCGCCAACCCTACTGCGCCCCGGTACCGGGGGGCGGTCCGGATGTCCGAACTCGGCAGCCGTCCTGGCTCGGCAGCCGTCTAAGGTCGGCGCCATGCGAGTGGCGGTGCTTACCCGGGAATACCCACCCGAGGTCTACGGCGGTGCTGGCGTGCATGTGGAGTTTCTCGTCCGGGAACTGCGCAAACTGGTGGACGTCGATGTCCACTGCTTTGGCGAGCCGCGAGCTGAGCCCGACGTGCACGCCTACCGCCCACCGACGGAGTTGGCCTCGGCCAATGCGGCGGTCCGCACCCTGGGCGTGAACCTCGAGATCGCTGCGGCGGTGTCCGGCGCGCATGTCCTGCACTCACATACCTGGTACGCGAATCTCGCCGGTGTCCTGGGTGCCCAGCTGCACGGCGTCCCGCACGTGCTCAGCGCGCATTCTCTCGAGCCGCAACGGCCCTGGAAGGCAGAACAGCTCGGGGGCGGCTACCGGGTTTCCTCGTGGGCCGAGCGGCAGGCCTACGAAACCGCCGACGCGATCATCGCAGTGTCATCCGGGATGCGGGCCGACGTCCTCGACACCTACCCGACCGTCGATCCGGCGCGGGTGCACGTCATCCACAACGGGATTGACACCGCCCTGTACTCACCCGCCTCGACTACGCAGGCCCTGGCACGCTTCGGCATCGACGGCAGCCGGCCGTTCGTGATCTTCGTTGGCCGCATCACGCGCCAGAAGGGCTTGGGGCATCTGCTTGCGGCCGCCGCGGCCTTCGACCCGGCAATTCAGCTCGTGCTGTGCGCGGGTGCGCCGGACACCGCCGAACTCGCCACGGCCACTCAAGCCGCGGTTGACCGGTTGTCGAGTTCGCGAAATGGCGTGATCTGGATTCGCGACATGCTCCCGCGTCCTGTGCTTGTGGAGCTACTGACGCACGCAACGGTGTTTGTCTGCCCGTCGGTCTATGAACCGCTCGGCATCGTCAACCTTGAAGCGATGGCGTGCGAAACGGCGGTTGTTGCAAGCGCGGTCGGAGGAATTCCGGAGGTGGTTGCCGACGGCCTGTCCGGACTGCTGGTTGCGCGTATCGCCGTGACCGACGAGGAATTCGAAGCGGGCTTGGCCGACGCCGTCAACGCCCTGTGTGCCGATCCTTCCCGGGCCCAGGCGTTGGGGAAGGCAGGGCGCGAGCGCGCCGTGCGGGAATTCGGGTGGGACACCATCGCACACCGCACCGTTGAGCTCTACGAAACCCTTCTGTAGGGCTCAATCCCTTCCGTAGGGCTCAATCCCTTCCGTAGGGCTCAATCCTCCGATGGGGCTCAATCCCGCGCAGCGATGAACAGCGCAGTCTGGCTGTCTGGCTCCACCTCAGTGAAGCCGCCGTCGTGGACCACGGCTGCACCCCCGCCCAGCGCTGAAGCCCACTGGGCGGGGCTCGCCCGCCGCACCGCAAGGGCAAATCCGCTCGCTTGCCAACCCTGGCGAGCGAGCGGTGAGCTGGCCCGCCACCCGAGCTGCGCCGCGTGCGCGGCCTGTGCCATGGACTTCCCGGCCGACATCTCCAGATGCGGCGTGAGCAGGATGAGCGGCTCGGCCGGGGTCGGGTTCGGCGGCTCGCGCGGGTCTTCGAGCTCGGTGCCGCCGACCTGCAGCCGAGCGAGTTCGGCAGGCCAGCCATCGATCGGAATCGGTGCGTACACGCGCAGCTGCGCCGTACGGTGCGTGACGGCGATGCCTCCGAGGGCGCCTGCTCGTCGCCATTGCACTCCGCGCGCGCGACGCACGACCTTTCGAATGCGCTGCCCGTCCCAGCGCGCGACCGCCTCTGCCCACCGGGGATCGGTTGTCGTAAGCATCACCAGAACCCCTCGAGCAGCCGCCTCCAGTGCGTCCGTGCGCGCCGGAGGGTCGACACGTTCGATACGCACGACCATCGGAAGAACGAGTTCGGTCACCGGCCCACTCACGTCAGCGACTCCAGCCAGCGAGCCAGCAGCCGGGCGCCGAAGCCGGAGGCGCCGCGGCTGGATACCCCGTCATCCTGCGCAACTCGGGCCGGGCCGGCGATGTCGAGGTGTGCCCACGGCACCGAGCCGGCGAACGGCTGGAGGAAGAGCGCCGCCGTGATCGCTCCTGGGTTTCCCGGCGCGTTGTCGGCATCGGCGATCGTGGAGTCAAGGCTTTCGCGATACTCCTCGACCAGCGGCATCCGCCACAATGGCTCGTCTGCCGCTGCCCCCGCAGCGATGAGGCTGCCGGCCAGTGCGTCCTGAGTCGCGAACACGCCCGCGGTCCGAAGCCCCAACGTCACCTTCATCGCGCCGGTCAGGGTCGCGATATCGACCAGCACGCTGGGGCGAAGCCGTGCCACCGCATAGGCCAAGGCGTCGGCGAGCACGATGCGGCCCTCGGCATCGGTGTTCGTGATCTCGCTGGTCCGCCCGCCGAAGTGGCGAACGACGTCGCCCGGCCGAAAGGCTGAACCCGAGACCGAGTTCTCCGCCACCGGCACCAGCACGGTCACGCGGGTTCCCGTCCGCGCCGCGGCGACCGCGCGCAGCGCTGCCAAGGCAGCAGCCCCGCCCGCCATGTCAGTGTGCATGCTGCGCATGGCCGCGCCCGGTTTGATATTGAGACCGCCCGTGTCGAAGGTCACGCCTTTTCCTACGACAACTGCGTGCACCCCGGGTGTCGCGCGGCGGGGTCGCCAGGAAGCCTGAATCAGCCGTGGCGGATTGGCCGATCCACCTCCGACGGCGAGAACTCCCCCGAACCCGTGACCAGCGAGCCAACGCTCGTCGTGCACGCGGACCTCCACCCCTTCCCGCGCAAGTTCCCGGGCTGCCTGGGCGGCCAGCCAGATCGGCGACTTCACCGATGCGGGCTCGTTGGACAGCTCGCGAGCCCACACGGTTGCCGCAGCGTGGCGCAGTCCCTCCGCCATCGCGTCGTGGTCCTCGACCCCGACGAGATCGATGCGCTTCACATTGTTGCCTCGGGCATTGGCCGGCTGGGAATGCTTGTGCTGGGCATTCTTGAGCTGGGCATTGCTGCGATCGGGGTCAGCGGCTTGCGCTGAACGCATTGAGTACCGATACGAACCTAGGACAAGGCCCTCGACAAAGGCTGCCAGTCGTGCGCCCACGAGTCCCGCCGCGTCCACCGATGCCGTCTCTTCGGTGAGACCGCGGGCGAAGCGCCCGGCGGTCAGGCGCAATGCCGCGGCATCTCCGGACGTGTCAATCGCCTGGGGGGGTCCGGACGTCGCCTCGTTGACGGCGCGGACGTCGAGCATCCGCCGATCCTGTCACGGCCGCACAGGATAGAAGTCGGCCCCGGCACCCGGCTGACGTACGAGCCGGGCCCCGGGGCCGCGCGGTTGCGGGATCGGTCAGGAAACGACGTTCTTCAGCGCATCGCCCAACGCGGCGGCCTCGTCCGCCGACATCTCCACTACGAGACGTCCGCCGCCTTCCAAGGGAACACGCATCACGATGCCGCGTCCCTCCTTGGTGACCTCGAGCGGGCCGTCGCCCGTTCGCGGCTTCATGGCCGCCATGCGTACCTCCTCGTTGAGCGCACGCGCTCACCTGTCTCGACATTCGTCTGGTTCGGCAAACCCGGTGATTCCTCTCGGCTCACCGCAGCTCCCGCGACACCAGTTGATAACCATTCTCCAGCATCGCTGCCCGCCGGCCCAACTCCGGGGCGCGGTAGCGTCCCGTTCACCGTCTGTCGAAGGAGCTCCCACCGTGTCCGAAGTCCTGTTGGTCGAGCGATCCGAGCGGGTCGCGACCATCACGCTGAACCGCCCGGCAACCATGAATTCACTGTCCGTCGAGCTAAAAGAGGCGCTTCTCGCGGCGCTGCGCCAAGTGGCGGGGGACGGTTCCATCCGAGCGGTCGTGCTCACCGGGGCAGGACGGGGCTTCTGCGTCGGACAGGATCTTCGCGAGCACGTCGCCTTACTGGACGCGAACGATCCGCACCCGTTTGGGACCGTGGCGCAGCATTACAACCCGATCGTCGAGAGCTTGGCCACGATGCCGAAGCCGATCATCGCGGCGGTCAATGGAATGGCTGCAGGCGCTGGCGCCGGACTCGCGTTCGCCTGCGACTTTCGGATCGTCGCGTCGACTGCGGGGTTTCTGCTCGCCTTCGCGAACGTCGGCCTTTCCCTCGACACCGGCGTCTCCTGGACGTTGCCGCGGCTCATCGGCTCCGCTCGCGCGACGGCGCTGACATTGCTCGCCGAGCCGATCACCGCCGAGTCAGCGCTCGAGATGGGGATGGTGAACGCCGTCGTCGAGCCCGGTCACCTGCTGCCCGCCGCCCATGAACTGGCCGGCCGCCTCGCGGACGGCCCCACCGCTGCCTACGCCGCGATCAAGGAGTCGATTGCCTACGCAGCGGATTCGACCCTGACCCAGTCGTTGGCCAGGGAAGCCGAGATCCAGGCCAGAGTGGGCGCAACGGCGGACCACCGCAGTGCCACGACGGCGTTCGTCGCGAAGCAGAAGCCTGTTTTCGCGGGCCGATAGAGGCGGGCACAACGGGTGGCTACGCGGGCCGATGGCGGCGCGGCAGACGCCCGCCGCCGCGCGTGGGTGTCGGCTGGGTGCGAGGCTCGACGTCCCCTACCGAGGATCAGCGCGCCAGCATCCAGGCTGGTGATCGTTAACCATTCCTACCGCCTGCATGAGACTGTATGCGGTCGTCGGACCGACGAACCGCAAGCCCCGCTTCTTGACTTCCTTGGCCATCGCAACCGACTCGGAAGACACCGAGCGCGGCACCCAGCCCTGCTGGGCGGGCGCGAACGACCAGAGCAGCTCATCGAGACCTTCCGGGACCCGGGTCCGAATCGCTCGCGCGTTGCCGATCGTGGCGGCGATCTTCATCCGGTTGCGCACTATGCCCGCGTCGGCGAGTAAGCGTTCGACATCCCGTTCATCGAACGCGGCCACCGCGTCGATGTCGAAACCCGCGAACGCTGTCCGAAACGCCGGCCGCTTACGCAGGATGATCAGCCAGGACAGGCCGGACTGGAATGCCTCGAGACTGAGTCGCTCGAACAGGGCTTGCTCGCCATGCAGCGGCCGCCCCCATTCGTCATCGTGGTAGGCGACGTACTCGGCGCTCGAGCTCGCCCAATCGCAGCGCCGGAAATCGGCCTCAGTCACCGTGCACCGCTGAGCCCGAGCCAGCCTCTGGCACCGCATCTGCCGACGGCTCCCGAGCTGGTTCGTCCTCCCCCGGCTGTTCCTCCTCCCGCGGCTGTTTCTCCTCCCGCGGCTGTTCCTCCTCCCGCGGCTGTTCGTCCTCCCCCGGCTGTTCCTCGTCCCCCGGCCGATCGTCCCCCCCGAGCGTGTCATCCTCTGCCACCGCTTCGGGTACCTGTGAGTCCGCTGCCGAGTCCAGGGCCGCGCCGGGCACCAGCGGGGGGTCGCCTGGAGTGAGCGAGGCAATACCGACGATCATCTCCGGAGGGAGGGTGATCAGGACGCGATACAGCTGATCGAGCTTTTCGTCCCTGCTCCGGAGCTCCTCGACGACGCGATCCAGCAGCTCGTCGGTCTCGGCAAAGCGGTACCCGCGAAGGGCGACGGGCAGGCGCAGCTCAGCCACATCGGCCGCCTTGAGCGCCCGATCCGATGGCAGCCTCCAGACCGGTTCGTCCCGCAAGGGTGGCGCGATCTGCTCTCCCGCGGGCAGAAAGCGCACCGCGAGCAGGAACAGCCCACCCATCAACCCGATGGCGAGCAGCCCGTACAACGCCAGCGTCAGCACCCGACGATCGTTTCATGCCAGGGCCAACAGCGATCGCGCGCCGTGCAGAGGCGCTCAAAGGGCACTGGCGAGCGCTGGCAGGCACTGGCGAGTGCTGTCCGGCGCTGGCGGCCACGTGCTTCACCTGCGCCAATGCCCGCGCGGGACGAGTGAGGTACGTGGTGAACTGTCGAGGTGAACAACGTGATTCTCGAGCGGGCCGGCGCCGGGGTGGACATCGTGCGCCTGGATCGCCCGGACAAGCGCAACGCGCTCGACAGCCCGACCTTGGCGGAATTCGTCGCCGTGCTGGACGACGTGGCCGCCGACCCGGATCTGCGGGTTCTGGTCATTTCCACGACCAACGCGCGCGCGTTCTGTGCCGGCGCCGACATCAGCGAGCAGCTTGATCGGGCCGGCGGTGTGGCGCGGATGGCGTTGTTCTGCCGGATGTACAGCACGATCGAGGCCTTCCCCGTGCCGACGATCGCAGTGTGTGTGGGCGACTGCGTCGGGGCTGGCGCCGAGATCATCGCCGGTTGCGATCTTCGAGTCGGCGGCGACAACCTCAAGCTTGCCTGGGCCGGGGCCAGGCTGGGTGTCCCCGTGGGCCCGGCACGCCTGCCTCCGCTGATCGGCGTCTCGCGGGCCAAGGAACTGGTCTTTACCGGCCGGGTACTCACGATGCCCGAGGCAGAGCACCTCGGCCTGCTGCACCGCACCTCCTCGGCCAACCAGGCCGAGGCGGTCGCCCGCGACCTCGCGGCGGCAATCGCCGCCCAGTCACCGACCGGCGTGCGGGTGATCAAGCAGATGTTTCGCGAGCTGGACGCGACCAGTGCGCGCGTCTCCTACGAGAACGAGTTGCTCATGGACTTCCAGGAGCACGGTGGAGGTTTGCCCACCGGTTGATCCTCGATCATGGGAGCAGGGCCAGAGCGGCGTCGATGCTCGACACTCGGCTCAGGGCGTCCAGTGCCGCGCGGCGCACAAATCCTCTGTCGCGCAAGGCATCGAGATAGGTCCAAAGGGGCCCGTAGAAGTCGTCCGGATCGAGCACTAGCACCGGCTTTTCGTGCATGCCCAATGACAGCGAGGTCCAGACTTCGAACATTTCCTCGAAGGTCCCTAGGCCGCCTGGCAATGCGACGAAGGCGTCCGAGCGCTCGTCCATGATCCGTTTACGCTCGCGCATGGTGTCGACGACGATGAGTTCGTCCGCGTCGGTATCGGCGACCTCGTACGGCACGAGGTGGGCAGGTATGACCCCGACGGTATGAGCTCCGCCGGCGCGCGCCGCCTTGGCCAGCGCGCCCATCATCGACACCCGGCCGCCGCCGGAGACGAGCGAATGCCCCGCGCGGGCGAGTCGAGTGCCGAACTCACCGGCAAAGGCGACGTAGCCCGCGTCGATCTGTTCGGAGGACGAGCAGTACACGCAGATCGCCGCCATCAGCGAGGATCCACCCATGGACGCTCCGCCACGGCATCCATCACTGGGCATCGTGAGCGTGGGTGTGTGACATCTCCTCAACGGCCCGCCGCTCGGCGAGGTCCTGGGACGAGCGCGTCCTGGTCGAGTCGACGATGCGCTCGACCACATCGTCGACGTCGTCGGTGACGTGCATGAGGCCGAGGTCAGCCTCGCTGATCTTGTGCTCGCCGAGCAGACTGGCGCGGATCCAGTCGACGAGCCCCTGCCAGTACGCGCTGCCGAACAGGATCACCGGGAATCGAGTGACCTTGCGAGTCTGAACCAGGGTCAGGGCCTCGAACATCTCGTCGAGGGTCCCGAACCCTCCGGGCATGATCACAAAGGCCTGCGCGTACTTGACGAACATCGTCTTCCGGGCGAAGAAATAGCGGAAATTCACTCCGATATCGACCCAGTCGTTGAGACGTTGTTCGAACGGAAGCTCGATGCCCAGCCCCACCGAGACTCCCCCTGCCTCGGACGCGCCGCGGTTCACCGCTTCCATCGCTCCTGGTCCGCCGCCGGTGATGACCGCGTAACCGGCGCGAGCCAGCGCGGCGCCGATCTGCATGGCCGAGGCGTACTCCGGGTGGTCGACCGGCGTCCGGGCCGACCCGAATACCGATACGGCGGCCTGCAGTTCAGCGAGCAGACCGAAGCCCTCGACGAACTCGCTCTGAATACGCAGCACCCGCCACGGGTCGGTGTGGACCCACTCGCTCGAGCCGCGCGAATCCAGCAACCGCTGATCGGTTGTGCCCGACTTGATCTGGGCTCGCCGTAACAACACCGGGCCGCGCTGGTGCTCGGTCCGTCCCTCCGACTCAGTCATGGCGGAAACGTTAGCCGCACAGGAATCGCACCAGTGCGTCCTCGGCTCGGGTCACCCGCCGAAGCACAACGTGCTCCTCAGGTTTGTGGGCGAGGTTCGGATCTCCCGGGCCGAAGTTGACGGCGGCAACGCCGAGTTCGCCGAAGCGCGCGACGTCTGTCCATCCCAACTTGGCTCTGGTCTCGCCCCCGACCGCAGCCACGATTGCGCGGGCCAGCGGACCATCCAGGCCCGGGCGGGCGCCGGGTGCGGCGTCGATGATCTCGACGGCGTAGCCCTCGAAGACCTCGCGCAGATGTACTTCCGCGGATGCGACGGATCGGTCCGGGGCAAAGCGAAAGTTGACCGTGATCGCGCAGGAGTCGGGGATCACGTTGCCCGCGACGCCGCCGGAGATGAAGACCGCATTGAGCCCCTCGTGGTACGTGAGAGCGTCGAGCTCGATGACACGCGCCTGGTACTGAGCGAGGCGTTGCAGCACGGGCACCGCGGCATGGATGGCATTCACACCCAACCATGAACGCGCGCTGTGTGCCCGCACCCCACTCGTTCGCACAACGGCCTTCAGCGTGCCCTGACACCCGCCCTCGATGAGGCCGTCGGTCGGTTCGAGCAGGACGGCAAGGTCGGCCGACAGTTGCTCGGGTCGCTGCCGGGCGATGCGGCCGAGGCCATTGCGGGCGGCTTCGATCTCCTCGCAGTCGTAGAAGATCCACGTGAGGTCGACCCGCGGGTCCACGGCCCCGGAGCCAACCAGGTGGGCGATCCGAAGCATGACGGCGAGGCCAGACTTCATGTCGCTGGTGCCACATCCGTAGAGGAGGTCACCCTCGCGTCGCGATGGCACGTTCTGCGCCACGGGTACCGTGTCCAGATGACCGGCCAGCACGATCCGCTGCGCCCGACCGAGCGCGGTCCTGGCTAGAACCACGTTTCCGTCGCGCTCGACCTCCAGTGCCGGATAACGCCGCAGGGCGGTCTCCACGAGGTCGGCGATCGGTCCCTCGGCACCGGACACGGACTCGACGTCGACCAGCGCGGCGGTCAAATCCCCAGCGTCTCCTGCCAGATCCAGCACGTTTGCGAGGCTACGCGACGACGCTGGCTAGTGTGGACGCGTGAGTCGCAACGCGTGGGGCTACGGCCTGGCCACGACGGTCGTCACCGGAGCTTCGGCCGGCAGCACACTTGACACCTGGTATCCGGCCCCCGCCCTCGGAGCCCCCACCGGCCAGGCCGGGCATGAGCTGGCCACGCTCACCGGGACCGACGGGAGCACGAACGAGCGCGGTGTGCGTCAGGACATCGTGCTGTGCGAGATCGATCTGGACGCACCTCCGACGAGCGTCCCCGACGGATACCTACGCCTGCACCTGCTCTCGCACCGACTGGTCGTACCGCATGGCCTCAACCTGGACGGCATCTTCGCCGTGCTTCCGAATGTCGTATGGACGAACGTCGGCCCGTGCGCCGTCGAAGACTTCGAGAGCACTCGGATGGCCATGCGGCGCAAGGGACCCGTGCAGGTCTTCGGCGTCGACAAGTACCCGCGCATGACCGACTACGTGGTGCCGAGCGGGGTCCGGATCGCGGACGCTGACCGGGTACGCCTTGGTGCCCACCTGGCCGTGGGCACCACCGTCATGCACGAAGGGTTCGTCAATTTCAACGCCGGCACGCTCGGGGCCTCCATGGTGGAAGGGCGGATCTCCGCCGGCGTAGTTGTAGGTGACGGTTCCGACATCGGCGGTGGCGCATCGATCATGGGGACATTGTCCGGCGGCGGGAAGCAACGTGTCAGCGTCGGGCGACGCTGCCTGATCGGAGCCAACGCAGGCATCGGGATATCGCTGGGCGATGACTGTGTCGTGGAGGCGGGCGCCTACATCACCGCAGGGTCGAAGCTCACCTTGCCTGACGGGCGCATCGCCAAGGCGTCGACGATGTCCGGCCGGGACAGCCTGCAGTTTTGGCGCAACAGCGTCACGGGCGCGCTCGAGGTCCGCCCACGCTCGGGTACCGGCATCTCGCTCAACGCCGAACTGCATGCGAACGACTGAGCCTGTTCGGATGGCTTCTCGTCGGCGCAGCGGCGCCATTTACACCGGAATCGTCATCGTCATC
The DNA here is from genome assembly GCA_030775825.1 of Actinomycetota bacterium. Taxonomy (GTDB): domain Bacteria; phylum Actinomycetota; class Actinomycetes; order Mycobacteriales; family Jatrophihabitantaceae; genus JALYIL01. Next base: position 15,290 of record JALYIL010000006.1, on the reverse strand, counting down.
GCGCTCGTCGCGGTGCTGCTCGTTCGGGCCTTGTCGAGCAGTCAGAGCACCATTGCCTACGAGCACTGCACGGTCGGCAGTTACGACCTCGATCCCGGGCAGGCGGCCATCGCCTCGACGATGGTCGGCGTCGTGACCACGCGAGCGCTGCCCGAGCGCGCCGCGGTGCTTGCGTTGGCGGCGGCGCTGCAGGAGAGCAAGCTGCAAGACATCGCCTCTGGTGCCGGGGACCGGGATTCGGTAGGGGTGCTTCAGCAGCGCCCGTCTCAGGGATGGGGCAGCGCGGCGCAACTGAGCGACATCCACTACGCGACGAGCGCCTTTCTCAACGCCTTGCTCAAGGTGCCGAGCTGGCAGACTCTTGATCTAGCGACGGCGGTTCAGGACGTCCAGGTGTCAGCAGACGGAAGCGCTTATGCCCAGCACGAGCCCGAGGCCCAGGCTCTGGCCGACGCTCTCACGGGCAAGCAGCCCGCAGCCATCACCTGCGTGTTCAACAAGCCGACCACGGTCGCCGCGGCGGCCAGCGTCGCTTCCCGAGTCAGCGCCGACCTTCCGATAAATCCCCCGAGCGCCTCGGGCCTGACCGTGTCAGTCCGTGGCGCGGCGTGGCAGACCGCCGCATGGTTCGTTGCCAACGCCTATGGCCTCGGCATCGACCAGGTTGCCTACGGCGGCAAGCAATGGACTCGCGCCCAGGGCTGGCGTTCGGCCGCGACGACGTCGAGCGCGGTGGTTGCGACGATGGCCGTAGTCGGCCGCTAGTGCTCCTCGCCTTGCGGCGGGAGGGCTTTGATGAAAGCTGGGTCATGTTCGGTCTTGCCGACCTTGGATGCGCCGCCCGGGGAGCCCAGCTCGTCGAAGAAGTCGACATTGGCCGCGGTGTAGTCCCGCCACTTGTCGGGCAGGTCGTCCTCGTAGAAGATCGCCTCGACCGGACAGACCGGCTCGCAGGCACCGCAGTCGACGCATTCGTCCGGATGGATGTAGAGCATCCGGCCACCCTCGTAGATGCAGTCGACGGGGCACTCTTCGATACATGCCTTGTCGAGCACGTCCACGCATGGCTCGGCGATCACATAGGTCACTGCAGTCCTCCGGCGACTCTGTTTCCAGGGGGCGGGGTTTCGCTGCGCCAGACTCTAGAAGATGGGGCGAGCCGAACGCAGCCCTAGTATGCCGCTCGTGTTGGAGCCTAGCTGGATCGGTATGCGGATAACCGTCCGACGGGTCGTCGGGCGCCGCCCGGAGGGTCGGATTGTGCTGGCCGACGTCGTGGGGTACCTGGTCGAACTCGACGCCCATCACGCCGTTCTCGAGGCTCGCGACGGCCGGGTAGAGCTCGACGTGAACCACATCACGCTCGCCAGGCTTGCGCCGCCGTCAATTCGTGATGAGCTGGCTCTCGAGGCGATCGCGGCGCGAGGTTGGCGGGCGGAACAGACCAGTGAGCTCGGCGGCTGGCTCCTGCGCGCGAATGCGGGCTTCACCGGACGGGCCAACTCGGTGCTGCCCCTGGGCAGCCCCGGGCGGCCCCTCGCCGACGCCTTGGATGCTGCCCGGATCTGGTACGCGGCCCGGGAACTGCCGTTGATGTTCCAGGTCCCTGTGCACGCTCGCCGGTTGCTGGACAGCGAACTGGCCGAGCGGGGGTGGAGGGCCAGCCCCGACGTCCACGTCATGGCCGCTCGACTACAGACGCTGATCGCCGCCGACGCCGCGGGCCTTCGGGACCACCCGCGCCCGATAGCCGAGGTCATCGACCATCCCGAGGATGCCTGGTTTGCCCGGTATCGCGACGGCGCCAGCGCGTCGAGGGCCGCGCGCGGGTTGTTGACGCGCCATGAGACGGCCGGTTTCGCGTGTGTGCGCCTCGACGCGGGTCACGGGGCGAGGGTCGTTGCCGTCGGCCGCGGCACCGTTGACGAGCATTGGCTCGGAGTGACAGCGGTCGAGGTCGAACCGGGAATGCGACGCCGCGGCCTGGCACAAGCCGTCATGCGGGCGCTGTGGGCCTGGGGCATCGATCGGGGCGCTGTCCGCAGCCACCTGGAGGTGTCTGTGGACAACGAGCCTGCCACAGCCCTGTATCGGCGGCTCGGCTATTGGGTCCACCACGACTACCACTACCGCCTGGATCCTCCGCACGGGACGGATCCGTCGAACTAGACTCAGGCCATGCCTGCCAAGCCGCCCGACAACAGCAAGCTGCTCGTCATCTCTTTCGACGACCCGCTCCGGGCGCAGGAATTCCTCCTGGCAACAGCTCGGCTCCAGAAGAACGACGAGATCCAGGTTCACGACGCGGTCGTGATCCAGCGCGAGGCCGACGGCACGTCCCACGTGCGCGAGACGACGGACATTACGCCAGGCCGGGCCGGCCTCGGCGCGGGGGTATGGGGCTTGCTGCTGGGGACCCTGTTCGGCGGCCCAATCGGCGGCCTGGTCGTAGGAGCGGCGTCCGCCGGTGGGGCGGCGCTGTTCGCCAAGCTCGTCGACACCGGGGTCAAGGATGCCACCGTGACTGAACTTCGCACGGCCGTTCCACCGGGGCGCACCGCGCTGGCCTTGCTCGTAAGCCACATATCGGTCGCCGACCTGCAACATGAGCTGGCCCGCTTCCCGAACGCTCAGCTGGTGGAGACCGACCTTCCCCCTGCCGCGGTGAACGCCGTCCAGGAAGCGCTTGCCGAGGCCAACCGGCAGCCGTTCACAGGATGAGATTCAGCGGGGGTCGATAGCCGCTTGCGCGCGCCCAGGCGGCGTCGCGCCGCGGGGACGCCTGGGCGCAGGTGCGCTCAGCACGAGGGTCACCGTAGCGGCTAGCGCCCCGCCTAGCAGCACTCCGTAGCCCACCCACTGCACACCTCCTCCGCCAGGCAGCACGACGTCACCTTCCGGGCGGGTGGTCAGGCCTATCCCGACAATCACGACCAGCCAGGCCACGAAGGGCAGCGCCGCCGCCGCGATCGACGGCACGATGGCGCCGCTCAGGCGGGGCAGGTAGGTGTTGCTGGCCAGTGAGAGCAGCACCGCGATCGGAACGAGCGTCGAACCTGTGTAAAGCGGCACCAGGAACAACTCGAGCAGGCCGGCCAGCGCCGCGCAGCCGGCCACCACGACGACGCCAACCCAGTCGAGCACACGAACCGAGCTCATAGGCCTATCCCGTCGAACACGTCGACTTCCCTCCCGTGGACATCGCGCTGCGAACCCAGCTCGCCCTTGATCAACCGGAAGTGTTCGGTGGCGAGTATCTCGCGGCCGAGCAGGTTGGACAGCGCGAAAAAGACCCCATCGACCGCGATCTGACTGCGGTGCGCGGCGAGCGCTTTCATCTTTGCCTCGCCGTAGCCGCTGCCGTCTACGGCGGTCGTGATGACGTCGTCCTCGACACCAAAGGGCAAATCGTCCACGTCGGCGACTCCAAAGGCCGTCTCGGCATCGCCTGCCAGGGCCGCAAACCCTCGCCTTAAAACGGACTTCGGCGTCGCCGTCCAGTAGAGCTTTGCGACGTCCCATGCTTTGCCTGACCCGAAAGTGCCGTCGGCGGCCTGCTGCACCGCCGCGGTCGCGACCCGGTGCGCCATGATGTGATCCGGATGGCCGTAGTCGCCGTTGTCGTCGTAGGTAATTACGACCTGGGGCCGCACCTCGCGAATCACTTCCACGGCCGTACCGACTGCTGCGGCGAAGACCGTCGGATCGGAATCGGCGCGCCAGAACGCTCTCGGATGGTGGTTGGCCTCAGTGCCCATCATCCCGCTGTCGCGAAAGCGGCCGGGACCGCCGAGAAAGCGATGATCGGCGACGCCGAGCGCCTGCATGGCCCGAGCCAGTTCGCTGATGCGGTAGCCGCCGAGCTGGTCGGCTTGGTCGGCTGCCAGTTGCTCGAGCTCGGGAACCAGGATCTCGCCCTCCTCGCCCAACGTGCACGTCACGAGCGTTACGTGAGCGCCTTCGGCGGCGTAGCGCGCCATCGTTGCGCCCGTCGAAATCGACTCATCGTCAGGGTGGGCATGAACCAGCAGCAGGCGGCGTGAGCGCACCACGACGTCGGGGGTACCCACCCTAATGTCCCGGCTCGGTGACTAGCTGGCCTTCTGCGTCGACCACGGTGCCGGTGCTGAGCCGCTGCGTCACTGGCCGCGGCGAGCCCGGCAGGCAGCTACGAGGCACGCGTCACGATCGACTCATCGTGAGGGTGGGCATTGACCAGCAGCAGGCGACGAGGCCAGCGCATCCGACGCCGTCACGACTCGCGATTGAGCACCGCTGGGGCAGCCGGTGGCGGCACATCACCTGACGGCGATGCCTGCCTCGCCGTCGACCCCACCTCAGCGGCGAGGCCGAGGTCCTCAGCTGCGGCGATATCGGCTCGCGCCTCCGGGAAGTGACACGCCGCGAAGTGTCCTGGTGTCTTCTCCTCGACCAGCGGGACGGCGGTTTGGCATTGCGAGCGCTGGCCGTCGTCGAGCAGTTCGCGGAACTTCGGGCACCGGGTGTGAAACACGCAGCCGCTCGGCGGGTCGATCGGGCTTGGGAGGTCCCCGACGAGAAGGATCCTGTGGCGCCGAGCCTCCTTCGCCGGATCCGGAACCGGCACGGCCGACATGAGCGCATGCGTATAGGGGTGCAGCGGTTCGCTGTACAGGACGTCTCGGTCGGCGAGTTCCATGATCTTACCGAGATACATGACCGCGACCCGGTCGGAGATGTGCCGCACCACGGACAGGTCGTGCGCGACGAAGATGTAGGCGAGGTTGAACTCGTTCTGCAGGTCTTCCAGAAGGTTGACCACCTGCGCCTGGACCGACACGTCCAGCGCCGAGACCGGCTCGTCGCACACGATCAGCTTTGGGCGCAGGGCGATTGCCCGGGCAATACCGATGCGCTGCCGCTGGCCACCAGAGAATTCGTGCGGATAGCGGTTGTAGTGCTCCGGGTTCAGGCCGACCCGTTCGAGGATGTCCTGGACCTCGGCCTTGATGCCCTTCTCGGTCTTAGCCTTCTGGATCCGGAACGGCGCGCCGACGATGGTTCCGATCGTGTGCCGCGGGTTCAGCGACGAGTAGGGGTCCTGGAAGATCATCTGAATATCCTTGCGAAGGTCGCGCATGCGACCGCGGCTGTAGCCGCTGATCTCCTCCCCCTGGAACCGGATCGAGCCTCCCGTGGGCTCGAGCAGTTTCGTGATGACGCGACCGGTCGTGGACTTCCCGCATCCGGATTCCCCTACCAGACCGAGTGTCTCGCCCGCCCCGATAGAGAACGAGACCCCGTCCACCGCTTTCACGGCCCCGACCTGGCGCTGGATGACGACGCCGCGCCTGATCGGGAAGTATTTCCTCAGTCCGTCGACAGCCAGTAGCGTTCCGGGGTCACTCGAGCCATGATGCGGCGCGGCCACGGCGCTGGGCGTTGGCGGTGCAGTCATCAGTCCAGTCTCCTCGGTGTGCGCCCTACAGGGCCGGCGCGATCTCGTTCTTGAAGATATCGCGGCGCTCAGCGGCCGGGATGTGGCAGCGCACGTTGTGACCGGCTGCGGTCTCCACCAGGGCGGGGTGTTCGGTGAAGCACCGTTCCCCCGGTACCCGGTCAGTGAATCGGCAGCGTGGATTGAACACGCAGCCCTTCGGAACCTGGATCAGCGACGGCGGTGACCCCGGAATCGGCAGCAGGCGTTCCTGTCGCGTCCGGTCCATCCGCGGCATCGACCCAAGCAGCCCCCACGTATACGGCATCTCCGGCCGGTAGAAGATGTCCTCCACCGGACCCTGTTCGACGCACTGGCCTCCGTACATGACCACCACGGAATCGCACGTCTCGGCGACCACACCGAGATCGTGGGTGATCAGGATGATCGCTGAATTGAACTCTCGCTGCAGCTCCTTCATCAACTCCAGGATCTGGGCCTGGACCGTGACGTCGAGCGCGGTCGTCGGCTCGTCGGCGATCAGCAGTTTCGGATCGCAGACCAGTGCCATGGCGATCATGGCGCGTTGTCGCATGCCGCCGGAGAACTGGTGCGGGTAGTCGGCGTACCGCCGGTCCGGGTTGGGGATGCCGACACGCTCGAGCATCTCGATCGCGCGTGCGCGCCCCTGCCGTTTCGAGACCTTGTTGTGCACCCGGTATGCCTCGGAGATCTGGTACCCGACGGTGTAAAAGGGATGCAGGGCGGAAAGCGGATCCTGGAAGATCATCGCCATTTCCTCGCCGCGCAGCGCACGCATGTCGGCCTCGCTGGCTGACACGAGTTCCTTGCCGTCGAGCCAGATCTCGCCGGTGATCTCGGCCCGCGACCCCTTGTGTAAGCCGAGAATCGCCTGGCTGGTAACGGACTTACCCGATCCGGACTCGCCGACAATACCGAGGATCTGACCGCGCTCGACATCGAAGGTGAGACCGTCGACACTCTTGACCACACCGTCTTCGGTCCGGAAATGCACCCGTAGGTCTCGGACGGACAGGAACGCGCTCGGAGTCCAGGACGGATCCGCTCGCACCTCAATAGCTTCGGCAGTCACCAGCAGGTTCTCCTTGCTCACTACGCATAGCTGACCCGCGGATCGACCACGGCATAGAGGATGTCGACGACCACGTTTGCCAACACCAGAGCGATGGCCGCGACGAGCGTGACGCCCATGATGATCGGCAGGTCCTTCTGGTCGATCGCCGCGATCGTGAGGTGGCCCAAGCCGCGGAGGTTGAAGACAGTCTCCGTAATGATCGTGCTCCCGATCAGCGTGCCGACGTCGATTCCAAAGATCGTGACGATCGGGGTGAGCGCCGAACGCAGGCCGTGCCGGATGACGACCGTGCGCCGCGGCAGCCCCTTGGCCCGAGCGGTGCGGATGTAATCCTCGCTCATCACCTCCATCATGTTCGCCCGGGTGAGCCGGGCGTAGAGGGCTGCGAAAGTGAGCGAGAGCGCGATCCAGGGCAGTATCATGCTCTTGAGCCACTGGACCGGATTCTGGGTAATGCCCGCATAGTCGACGTTGGGCAACCACTTGAGCTGGTACACAAACACCAGCAGCAGGATCGGGCCGGTGAAAAAGATCGGCAGCGACACGGCGCCCAGGGCCGCGGTCATGCCGGCCCGGTCGAAGATGGAGCCGGGACGCAGTCCGGAGATGGTGCCTACCAGGACCCCGCCGACCAGCCACAGCAGAGCCGCGCCCACCGCGAGGCTGATACTGACCGGGAGCGCTTGCCAGATCAGGCTGGAGACGGCGGTGTGCAGCCGGAACGAGTACCCGAGGCAGGGCACCGAACAATGCTGCGGGCTGTCGCCGTTGGTGATGCTGTGCGCGTGGAAGATGTTGGTCAGCCAGAGCCAGTACTGACTGGGCAGCGGGCGGTCGAAGCCATAGGCGTGCGTGAGCAGCTTGAACTGCTCAGTGCCGGGCGCCGGCGGCTGCTTGCCGACGTAGTAATAGATGATGTTGGTGTGCGACAGCTTCGGCGCGAGCTGGAACAGGGCGAATGTCACGACGCTGACGACCCAGACGACGACTGCGGCGCCGAGCAGCCGGCGAATCACATAACGGAGCATCGCGTATTACCGGGCCGATGACCGGCCTGGGACGAGCCCAGGCCGGTCATCACCGGTGTCACCTTTCTCCTGGTCACCTTCCTGCGGTTAGCTCACTCCGGCATTGACGAAGTCGTAGTTGCCGAATGCCAATGCGTTGTCACACGTCACGTTCGTCATCCGGGTGCTGCGGTACATCAGCGTGTTGCCGAAGTACAGCGGGATGTAGACCGTGTCATTCATGATCGTCGAGTTCAACGTCGCGTAGTCCGCCGCTGTCGCCTGACCCTTCGGTGCGTTGTCGAGAATGGTGTTCACCGCGGGGTCGTTGAGGCTCGGGTAGTTGGAGTTACCCGGGTCGACGATGGAGTTTCCGTTCGCGATTGCCTGGTAGAAGCCCACCACGGTCGGGAAGTCGGCCCCCCAGCCAGCCAGCGCCATTCCGATGCCCTGGTTGAGGATGTTCTTCGGCGATCCGATGAAGGTGCTGTAGTAGGTGGACGAGTCGTCCGTGGCGGCGGTGAGCGTGATGCCCACCCGTGCCAGGGCTGCCTTCTCCGCGGCGAACACCTTCGGTGCCTTCGTGCTCGGCGTCGGGTAGGCGAACTTCGTGGCGAAGCCGTTCGGCTTGCCGCAGGACACCAGGGCCGCCTTCGCCTTGGCGAGGTCACCGGTGTTGTCCGAACCGACCGGGAACGGGTTCAGTGTCGGGGAGTACCCGCCGATGCCGGGCGGCGTCATGGAACCGGCGATGGTGCCAGCCGTCGGTCCGCCCTCGGCCGCGAGGATGGAGGCCTTGTTCGTGGCGTAGAAGATGGCCTTGCGGCAGTCGGCGTTGGTGATGACGGTCTGCATCACCGACAGGTACTCGACGTTCGCGGTTGTCGGGTCGTCAGTCTGCGCCTTCGCGGCCGGATGGGTCAGCGCGTAGCTCTGGAACTGGGCGGTCAGGCCGCCGGCTCCTGTCGCGGCGTTGGCGTCCAGCGTGCCCGCCTGCAGCTTGTTGTCCAGGTCGACCGGGTTGGTGTCGATCGTAAGGTTGACGCCGTCGACCAGCGGGTGGTGAATCGTGTCGGTGCTCTGGCTCCAGTTCGGGTTGCGTACGAAGTTGATCGACTTGCCAGGTGTGTAGGACTGGATCATGAATGGTCCCGAGGACATCGGGTGCTTGGTGTACGTGGCGCCCACGAAGCCGGGGCCGCCTTCGGTCTTGTAGGGGACCGGTGCGGAGGCTCCCATTGCCATCAAGTAGTCGAAGTCGGCGTTGGAGCCGCTCAAGTTGATGGTGATCGTGTTGGCCGTGGTCGTGATCGAAGACAGGTCACCGTTCTTGTACGGACCGGCATAGTTCTTCGGCGCCACGATGCCCTGAACGAAGTAGCTGGACGGGCCACCGGCGAGCTCAGCGCTCGCGAAGTTGCGCTCGAGGCCGTACTTGACGTCCATCGGCGTGATCGCCGTGCCGTTGGACCACTTCAGGCCCGGCTTGAGGGTGTAGGTCCACTGCGTGAACGTGGCGTTGTGGGTTCCCATGTCGGTGGCGAGGTCAGGCGCCAGTTTGAAACTCGTTCCATTGACCGTCTGGTAGCCGATCAGCGAGCGGACGTAGAGACGCTGCATGTTCCAGCACCATCCGTAATACGCGATCTTCGGGTCCCACGAGTCACAGTCGGCGGTGGAGCCGAGCTGCAGGGTGCCGCCGGTCTTGGTGGACGGGTTGACCACGCTGCTGAACGCGGCGTTGTAGGCAGCGGCCGAAGTCGCGGAGCTGGTTCCGGATGCGGATGTCGTCGCACCCGACCCCTTGCTCTTGCTGCTAGTACATCCGGCAAGCACCGTTGCCGCCGCGGCGACCAGGCTTATTGCGATGGCCGTCTTTGAGTACCTTCTCATCGGTTCTCCGTCCTTAATTGCGATGTGACAAACCACGGCCGTTGATGGTGGCCGCGCCGGCAATGCACCGGAGATTGATCCAGTTCCACCTTGGGACCCGGAAAGTGGGGGCCCGACACCACCGTGAGGTTCACCGCGATGATTTCGGGTCGAGAGCATCACGCAGTCCGTCGCCGAACAGGTTGAATGCGAGAACGGTCAGGAACAGCGTCAGCCCGGGGGCGAACAGGTAGGTCGGGTCGATCGTGAAGTACTGGCCTGCGTCGCTGAGCATTCCGCCCCACGAGGAAGTTCCCTGTGGCACGCCGACGCCGAGATAGGAAAGGCCTGCCTCGCCGAGGATGTTGGCGGGGATGGACAGCGTCGTGTAGACGAGGATCGGGCCGACGAGGTTAGGCATGATCTCGCGAGTCATGATGCGGTAGTTCGACGCGCCGAGGCTGCGGGCGGCGTCCACGAACTCCTTCTCGCGGATGGACAACACCTGGCCTCTCACGATGCGCCCGATGTAGGGGAAGCTGAAGAAGCCCAACACAAAAATGATCACCGCGAAGCGCAGCGGAACCCCGGACAGGCCGGCGAACGAGGGCACCTCGGAGAAGATGGCGAGCAGGGCGAGCGAGAACAGCAACGTCGGGAAAGAAAGCAGCAGGTCCATAACACGCGACAGCAACGTGTCAGCGACGCCGCGGTAGTAGCCGGCCATGAGACCCGTCGCAACACCGAGCAGCACCGACAGCGCGGTGGCGAGCAGCCCGATCGTCAACGACGTGCGTGCCCCGTAGATCAGGTTCGCCAGCACGTCGTTGGCCAGAGTCGGAGTAACGCCCAGCCAGTGGGTTGCCGTGATCCCGCCGTATGATCCGAGCGGCATCTGTGTGCTCTGGTCCAGCAGGTCCCCGGGCGGGGTGTTGTGAATGGTATTCGGGTCCTGCCCGTACCAATGGGTCAGCGGGCCCGCCAGAACCGCGACGAGCGCGAGGAAGATGACAAACACGCCGCCGGCCATCGCAACCCTGTCGCGCCGTAGTCGCCGCCACGCGATCTGCCAGAGCGAACGCCCCTCGATGGCCCTGACGCTCGGATCCAGACTCGAATCCGCGGATCCGGGGGACTCCGCGGCGACCTCGAGCTCGCCGGCTGACAACGACATCGAGCGCGAAGCCTCCTCATGTGGTCCGCATGGGTGGTGCAGACCGTATCCCAGCTTGTGGCTAGCGACGGACGCTATGCCCTCGCGATCCGGATCGGAGGAGTTGACATCGTGTTGACATCAATTCGTGACCGATCCCAGATGAAGCGGCGCTGAATCGCGCGGGCACAACGATTTCCGCAACACGCTACTCAGATGGTTCCCATCGCGCACCGTGCCGTGGGTACTTTAGACAGACTCAACCCCGCACCCCTAGACCGCGCAACAATGCTTTGCCGATTCGTGACCCTCGGCCCGGTCAACCGATTCGCGGTCCTCGGCGCTGCCACCTACTGATCATGGTCATTGACGGCGATCAGCGAAGAACGGAAAGTTCGCCCGCACATCGGCAACCGTCGCGGGATCGACGTCGGCGACAATCACCGTTTCGGCGTAGGCGGCCTCGATTAGGGTCCGGCCGAGCGGATCGATGATCGCCGAGTCGCCGACGTGTTCGAGGCCTTTGACCGATCCGACCCGATTTATCCCCATTACATATGCCTGATTCTCGATCGCTCGGGCTCGCAACAGCGCCCGCCAGTGCTCGCGTCTGGGGGCCGGCCAGTTCGCCGGAACGACATAAAGATCGGTGTCGCGCGCGATCGCCCAGAACTCGTCGGCGAATCGAAGGTCGTAACAGACGAAGACGCTGACCCGCAATCCCCCGACGTCCACGGTGAGGAAATCATCGCCGGCGGCATAGCGTTCGTGTTCCCCGGCGAAACTGAACGGGTGAATCTTCGCGTACCGGTGTACGGAGCCTTGCGGGCTCGCCAGGACGGCGTTGTTGCGATACCTACCATCCACGCCACGCTGCGCTATGGAGGCGACCAGGTGGGCATTGTGCAAGGCTGCCTGGTCCAGGAGGAACTGCTCGTTCGGGCCGCCCTCATCTTCGCCCACCTGGTCCGGGTGCATGGAAAAGCCTGTTGCGAACATCTCGGTGAGCGCGATGAGACCGGCGCCCGCATCAGCCGCCTGCGCGATCAACGCAACGACGTGCGCGCGAGTGGCGGATGCGTCATGCCACTGAATGTCGTGCTGAATGGCAGCGACCTTCACCCAAGCACCTTCATTCTCCGCAGTGCCTCGGCGAGGACCTCCGGCCGCTTGCAGAACGCGAAGCGCACCAAGGAATCTCCTTCGCTCGAGTCATAGAACACGCTGCTCGGAATCGCGACCACCCCGGCACGTTCGGGCAGCTCACGACAGAAGTCGGCGCCATCGCGATGCACGTCCACCGTCGCGAAGTATGTGCCTTCCGGGCGAATGACATCGAAACCGAGATCAGCAAGCCCGTCGCACAGCACGCCGCGAGCGAGGGCGAGCTCGGTGGCGACACCGAGGTACCGCCGCTCATCCAGAGCCTCGGCGATCGCCGGCTGGAACGGTGCCCCGTTGACGTAGGTGAGGAATTGCTTCACGGTCCGGACCGCGCGAACGAGGCTGGGCGCAGCGCAGACCCACCCGATCTTCCAGCCGGTGACGCTAAACGTCTTGCCCGCGCTACCTATCGTCACCGTGCGTTCTCTCATCCCCGGCAGTGACGCTATCGGCACGTGCGCCCGGGCGTCGAAGGTCAGGTGCTCGTACACCTCGTCGCAGATAACCAACAAATCGTGGCGCCGAGCGAGTTCGGCCAGCTGGCCCAGCTCGTTAGCGGTGAAAACCTTGCCAGTCGGATTGTGGGGCGTGTTGAGCAGTAGGACCTTCGTCCGGGGTGTGATAGCACGTTCGGCGTCGCCCTCGTCGAAGCGCCACTGCTGGCCGTCGCGGTGCAGTGTGACGACCCGGCGAGTGGCACCTGCCAGGGCTATCGACGCGGCATAGGAGTCGTAATAGGGCTCGAAAACCACGACCTCGTCGCCGCCGGACGTCAACGCAAGAATGCTCGCCGCGACGGCCTCGGTCGCCCCCGCCGTTACGAGCACCTCGGTATCCGGGTCGAAGTCCAGGCCATAGAGGCGACGCTGGTGCGCTGCGATCGCCTCCCTCAGCGCGGAGATGCCCGGGCCGGGCGGGTACTGGTTGTGCCCGGTGGCGATCGCCCGGGCGGCGGCCTCCAGCAACTCGGGCGGCCCGTCTGTGTCGGGGAATCCCTGGCCAAGGTTGATGCTGTCGGTACGCAGCGACAACGCCGACATCTCGGCGAAAATCGTGGTCCCGAACGCCCTCATTCGCTCGACGAGCGGATCAGTCTCGGGCACGGCTCCAGTCTGCCCTAAGCCGCTCGGTGATCGCCCGCGGAGTTGGCCGGTGGTGCTGGTTTGGCCGTTCAGACCGCCGGGTACACAGCCGACATGCCGCAACGAGCATGGAGCGCCAAGCGCGAGCGTCAGTACGAGCACATCGAGCAGGGCCTCGAACAGGCCGGGCGGAGCAAGCCCCTCGCCAAACAGATCGCCGCGCGAACGGTGAACAAGGAGCGGGCCCGCGCCGGGGAAGCTAAGCAGGCAAGCCGCACCTCGACCGATGATCTGTCATCGTCTCGTCGGGGCGGCCTGCGCTCGCACCGTGGAGCGGGCGGGCGGACCCGTGATCAGCTCTACGCCGAGGCCCGGCACAAGGGCATCGCCGGTCGATCGAAAATGAACAAGGCGCAGCTCGAGCGAGCGGTCGGCCGGTAACTTGGTTCTCGGCGCGACGACTTTCTCGGCACGACGACTCTCCCGGGCGGTTTCGCGCTAGTTCTTGGCGCGCTTTCCGCGCAGCTTGGATCGACCCTCGGCAGATAACTCCACCTTCCGCAGGCGCACAGTTGCTGGAGTGACCTCGACACATTCGTCGTCACGGCAGAACTCGAGCGCCTGCTCGAGCGAGAGCACCCGGTGGGGAATCAGGGGCACCAGCACGTCACCGGAGGACTGGCGCATGTTCGTGAGCTTCTTCTCTTTGGTGGGGTTGACATCCATGTCGTCCTGCCGAGAGTTCTCCCCGACGATCATTCCCTCGTAGACCTCGGTGCCGGGTCCGACGAACATCGTGCCCCGCTCCTGCAGGTTGGCCAGCGCGAATCCGGTGGTGGCGCCGCGCCGATCGGCTACGAGTGACCCGCTCGGGCGGGTGCGGATGTCACCGGCCCAGGCCTCATAACCTTCGTGAATGTGATGCAGCAGTCCGGTGCCTCGAGTTTCGGTGAGGAACTCGGTGCGAAAGCCGATCAGCCCCCGCGCCGGGACGAGATATTCCATCCGGATCCAACCCGTGCCGTGGTCCACCATCTGCTCGAGACGGCCCTTGCGCAGCGCTAAGAGCTGGATGACGACGCCTTGATAGTCAGAAGGCACGTCGATCGTCAGCCGCTCCATCGGCTCGTGCAGCTTGCCGTCGACGATCCGGGTGACGACCTGCGGCTTGCCGACGGTGATCTCGAATCCCTCCCGTCGCATGATCTCGACGAGGATCGCGAGCTGTAGCTCGCCGCGACCTTGCACCTCCCAGGTATCAGGACGTTCCGTAGGAAGGACGCGGATGGAGACGTTGCCCACCAGCTCGGCTTCGAGGCGGTTGATAACCTGACGCGCGGTCAGCTTCTTGCCCGATTCGCCGGCCAGCGGCCCGGTGTTGATGCCGATCGTCATGGAGATCGACGGTTCGTCGATGGTGATGACCGGTAGCGGGCGGGGATCGTCAGGGTCGGCAAGTGTCTCGCCGATGGTGATCTCCGGGATGCCGGCGATGGCGATGATGTCGCCCGGGCCAGCAGATTCGGCTGGGAATCGGTCCAGCGCACGGGTGATCAGCAGTTCGGTGATCTTGACGCGCTCGACGGTTCCGTCCGCGCGACACCACGCCGCCTGCTGTCCCTTGCGAATCGTGCCGTTGTGAACGCGGCACAACGCTAGCCGGCCGAGGTACGGCGAGGCGTCGAGGTTGGTGACGTGTGCCTGAAGCGGCGCACCGTCGGTGAAGGTCGGTGCGGGAATGGCGGTCAGGATGGTCTCGAACAGCGGCTGCAGGTCCTCTTCCTCCGGCATGGCGCCGTCCTCGGGCCGCTTGAGCGAGGCTCGCCCGGCCTTGGCCGAGGCGTACACGATCGGAAACTCGATCTGATGCTCGTCGGCGTCCAGGTCCAGGAACAGTTCGTAAGTCTCGTCCACGACCTGGGCGATGCGCGCGTCGGGCCGGTCGACCTTGTTAATCACCAGGATGACCGGCATCTTCGCCGCGAGCGCCTTGCGCAGCACGAATCGGGTCTGCGGGAGTGGGCCCTCCGAGGCATCGACGAGCAGCAATACGCCGTCGACCATCGACAGTCCACGCTCAACCTCGCCGCCGAAGTCGGCGTGACCAGGAGTGTCGATGATATTGATCGTCAAGCGTTCGCCGTTGGGCATGATGTGATCGACGGCCGTGTTCTTGGCCAGGATTGTAATGCCCTTTTCGCGCTCGAGGTCGTTGGAGTCCATGACGCGCTCATTGACATCGCCGGTGTCGGCCTGATGTGCGGTGAAGGCGCCGGACTGCCACAGCATCGCGTCGACCAGGGTTGTCTTGCCGTGGTCGACGTGCGCGACGATCGCGACGTTGCGAAGGTCTTTGCGCTCTCCCATTGCAGCGGCTCCGTTCGTCAGTAGCTGCGCGCGCGACGAGGACGGCGCTCGGCGTGCTGCGGGTGGCGGGGCGAGGCGGCTGCACTCGGGCGGCGGGCCGGACGTGGCGAGC
>JALYIL010000005.1 GCA_030775825.1 Actinomycetota bacterium | reverse complement strand
GGTGCCGCCCACGCCGGCCCCGCCCACGCGGTCGCCCGCGCCGACGCCCACGGCGACCTGCCTCATCCCCAACCCACTGCAGCCCGGCGGCTGTCTGCTCCGGGGGCATCTGTAAGTCGCGGCAATTGCTTGACGCGGGGGCACGACGGTTGATGTGACCGGGCTGGTTTGCCGGATTACCGTCATCGTCTCGAGTCACGTGATGAACGAGGCCAACGCTGCGACGAACTGGTGCTCATGCGAGACGGCCGCGTGGTGATTCAGGAATCGCCCGGCCAACTGAAAGAGCGGACCCTCACCGCCAATCTCGACAGCGCATTCCTGCGACCTAGAGGCTTCAGATGCGGCCCTGGGAATGGGCACAGCGCTCGTACGTCTGCGCCTGGAGTCCTGCTTTTGTCGTCCACAGTGAGCAGAGCAGTGCAACGATGTTGGCAACCGCAGTTGTGCCAGAATCCTCACTCGCGCCAGCGACGAAGCGGCCGGGCGGTTAGGCAGAGGACACGAGGATGCGCAACGGTCGATCCGTGTGCTGCGCCCAGAGTCCGTCAACGAGAGTGGCGCCGGCGACCGGCGGCATCGTGTGTGTCGTGCCCACCCGTTGTGCAGTGGGCATTACCGAGACAAGCAACGACGCGGCCTCCAGCACCTTGCTGGAGGCCGCGTCACGTCGGTGGTAAGCCTTACTGGTTTAGTCAGGCGGTTACGGTGCTCGGGTTGATGCTTTCGATGCTCGGCGGCATGGACCCGATCACCGACTTGCCATTGAGCACCGTGTCAAAGATGGGCAGATTCAGCGACGCGTTGTTAGCCGGCAGCGCGACACACACCAGCCGCCCGCCTCTGCGCAGGGAACGCAACGCCTGATCGAACGATTCGGGCGACGCGGCGAGCGCGACCGCAACATCTGCTCCGCCGAGCGCCTGGATAGCCGCCACTGGATCGACCGTGCGGGCGTTGACGACATGATCCGCGCCCAGCCCGGTGGCCATCGCCAGCTTCTCGTCCTCGATGTCGACCGCGATCACGAATCCTCCGGCGATCCGCGCGTACTGCAGGGCGAGGTGACCCAGTCCACCGACGCCGAAGATCGCCACTGTCTCCGCCGGGGCGACCTTCGCGACCTTGATCGCCTTGTACGTGGTGACACCTGCGCAGGTCAGCGGCGCAGCATCCATCGAGGACACCGCGTCCGGAACCAGCGACGCAAAATCAGCCGCCACCACCACATACTCGGCGAACGCGCCGTCGACCGAATGCCCGGAGTGTGCTGAACCAAGCACAGTGTCTCCCAACCCCGAATGCACTCGCGACACTGACCACACGCGTAGCCGAGCCACGCGATCGCGACCCGATCACCAACTGCCCGGTCGGTCACTCCAGGACCGACCTTCTCGATCCGGCCGACACCCCTCGTGACCCGGAATGAACGGCAGCGTCGGCTTGACCGGCCAATCACCGTGCGCGGCATGGATGTCGGTGTGACACAACCCGCTGGCCTCGATGCGAACGAGCACCTGACCTAGGCCCGGTTCCGGAATTGGCAAATCTTGGATCTCCAGCGGTCCAGCGAAGTCGGTAACGACGACAGCCTTCATGATCTCTCCAGAGTTTCACCCGCGAACGTATGCCGCGGTCGTACATCTGACGGTGCCCGACTTCCGGTTGTCGGACTAAGGGCTTCCAGCCCTCGGCGGTAAGATCAAGGTCCCGCGCTTCCGGCCACCGCCGCCGGCCGTCCGGTGGTCGGGCTACCCCACCACAGCTGGGGTCGGGACAACGAGCGCCGGCCGATGCGCCATCTGGATCAACCGCGCAGGAACGCTACCGAGCAAGGCCCAGCAACGCCGAATGCCCTCGACTGCCTACCACGATCAAGTCTGCGTTGACCGATTCGGCCACGTCGCTGATGACGTGCGCCGGACCATCGAGGCGTACTTCCCGGACAACCTCTTCGGCACGGACTCCGTCAGCTTCAATTGCTCGACCTGGCGAGATATCTTCGCGCGCAGATCATCCTCGTCGGCTGCCAGCGGGACGATGCCGTCCTTGCCGCCCACCAATTCGATGACGTGCACGACGACCACATCCGTGAAACCGAAGCCGAGCATCGAACGGGCACCGTCCACGGCCGCATCGCCACAGGTCGAACCATCAGTCGCGAGCACAATGGTCTTGAACATGCCACTAGCGGACTCGCGACTCGCGGGTGTCGATAGGGGCGAAGGTCCTCGGCCGCTCTTGGGACGTTGGACCCTGCCCGGCGCGCCTCCACGATGGTTGCGTTGGCGGCAGCAAACTCGATGTGGAGGCAACTCATGGTGAACCCGTTTTCCCCGCCCGGGGGTGTGTCGTGACCGGCGCGCACGGTCTGCTGGACGGCCACGCCTATTTCGTGCACTGGGGCGTCATTCAGATCTCGCTGGCCAACCTCATCGTCATCGCGCTGATGGTGGCGATTTTCGTGCTGGCGCTGATTCTCCCATTCCCGCACGGGCGCCGCGATCACGACGGCGGGAGTGACACCGATGACCGCGACTAGGCCAAGCGACACGACCCGGCCTGAGGAAACTGAGTCCACGAGTTGGACCGTTCGGCTGCGCGCACGGCTAGGCCGAACGGTGCCGTCCGGGCAGTTGCTGCCCGACCGACAGCCCGCATACGTGCGGTCCTGGATCTATGTCTTCGGTGTCGCGACGCTCGCTGCGTTTGTCTTCGTGCTCGCCTCAGGTCTGGTCCTGGCGCTGAAGGGATCAGCATGGTGGCACACCTCGTCAGTGGGACACTTCGCGAATTCGGTGCATCTGTGGAGCGTTGAGCTCTTCTTCGCCTTCATGGTGATCCACCTGTGGGGCAAGTTCTTCATGGCCGCATGGCGAGGTCGGCGGGCGTTGACCTGGATTACCGGCGCCGTGGCGTTCGTCGGCTCGATCGGCACCGCGTTCACGGGCTACCTTTCGCAGAGCAACTTCGACTCGCAATGGATCGGCGGCCAGGCCAAGGACGGTCTCAACGCCGTCGGGATCGGCGCCGAGTTCAATGTGCTCAACAGTGGCCAGATGCTGATGTGGCACATCATGCTGCTGCCGCTGCTCGTCGGGATCCTCGTCGTGCTGCACATCATCCTGGTTCGCCGGCACGGTGTTGTTCCGCCGTTTGACGCCGTGCCACCGGAGCCCGCCGAGCAGGCCGGTGAAAACTCATGAGACGGCGCCGCCGCGACACGACCCCGGACGCGCATCTGTTCCCGACCCGACCCTACGATCTCGTCAAGGAGTTCGTGGTTGCGATCGTGGTCGTAGGCGCCCTCACCCTTGCACTCGCCGCGGTGTTCTCCTCGCCCGACCGCAAGGCGCTCTCGTTGCGGGCCTGGGCCCTTGCCGCGCCGAACGACGTCACCGCGACCGCGACCGCTGAACTGGCCGGAACCAGCGTGAGCGCCGGCTACGGCGCCCCGTACAACCACGCCAGCCAGGGGCAGAAGCTCGGACCCCTTGCGTTGCAACGGGCGGTCGGCGTCCGCATCCCGATCGACAGCGCCCGCGACCTCGTCCTTAATCCGCTGTCCATGGTCAGCGGCGACACGACTCTCACGACAGCGTTGGCGACCTGGAACAACGCGAGCGCGGACACTCAGGGCAAGTGGTCCAGCGCTTATGCGACGGCGCTGTCGGCGGTCCCGGACGGCGATCCGAACAAGGTCGCAACCGGCGACTACGGGCCGGTGCCTACCCTGGCCGGGCGATTCGTCGCACTGGCCTCCAGCGGTGGGCTGGAAGGCGCCTTGAACACGTCGCAGAGCTTCTACGCGTCCAACGAGGCGAAGTCATTGCTGCTGCTGACCGACGGCACGTACCTCGCGGATCAGGCGCGCGCGGATCATCTCGGCGGCAACCAGTGGGGCATGATGAACGAGACCGGCAACTACCCGGGCCAGCCCTGGATGTGGCTATACACCTTCTGGTATCAGATCAAGCCGTTCTCGACCTCTGCCAACGCCGACGTGCTGGTGTGGGCGGTCATGGCTGTGCTCACCCTCGTCCTGATCTTCCTTCCGTTCATTCCCGGCTTGCGTTCCCTGCCACGCCACCTGCGCGTCCACCGGCTCATCTGGCGCGACCAGAGCCGATCAGCACCGCCGAAGCGCCATCCGGATGCCTGAGCCAGGCCCCGAGCGGACCGCCCAGCTCAGCGACTTCACGACACCTCCGGCACAGCGCTGGCTACCCGTAGGGCCTGACTACGAGCTTTAGAGGGAACCCGCTCAGCCCAGCCCAGATGCAGGTCGAGGTGGATCTCACACACCGCGCTGCTTGAGTGATCGATCGATACCCCTGACGGTGGACGGGGTCGAGCGAGACCCTATCCACCAATGTCCAGACGGATGTCGTCGATGCAGTGAGCGTCAATCCCGGCTGGGAGGTACCCGGCTTGCGTCATATCGCGATCGATTTTGTAGTGACCACCCCATGGCTTCGGCGGATCTGGTAACGAGTACGCCGCGGCGGGCAGTCCCGCCAGGTCATCCATGCGGATCGTGATGCCGTTGTACGGGCCGCCGACAAATGACACCAAAGACACAATGAGATTGTGTTGATCATTAGCGGGGCGCCGTAAGGACCAAAGTTGTCGACGGCGCTCGAAAGCTGAACAGTTTCGGCGGTGAAAAGTGAGCACTCGACGATTGAGGAGTGATCACTTTGGAGGACTGGGCGCTGATCAGGAGGCTGGCTGCTGAGGGCGTGCCGAAGGCGCGGATCGCTGAGCGGTTGGGGATCTCGCGGACGACGGTGATCAAGGCGGTGAGCTCGCTGGCGCCGCCGCGGTATGAACGGTCGCCAGGGCCGACGTCTTTCACGGTGTTCGAGCCGCGGGTGCGGATGCTGTTGGAACAGACCCCGGACATGCCGGCGACGGTGTTGGCCGAGCGGGTGGGCTGGACTGGGTCGATCCGTTGGTTCCGTGAGAACGTGACGCGGCTGCGGCCGGAGCATCGGCCGGTCGACCCAGCCGACCGGCTTGTCTGGGCACCGGGCGACGCCGCGCAGTGCGACTTGTGGTTCCCGCCGCGCAAGATCCCGCTCGAGGACGGCACCGTTAAGCTGCTGCCGGTGTTGGTGATCACCGCCGCGCACTCGCGGTTCGTGACCGGGCGGATGATCCCGACCCGCAAGACCGAGGATCTGCTGTTGGGTTCGTGGCAGCTGATTCAGCAGTTGGGCCGGGTGCCCCGCCGGTTGATCTGGGACAACGAGCCCGGCATCGGCCGCGGCCAGCGCCGAGCTGAGGGCGTGGCCTCTTTCATGGGCACCCTGGCCACCAAGCTGGTGTTGCTGCCGCCGCGTGATCCGGAGTCCAAGGGTGTGGTGGAGCGACGCAACGGCTGGTTCGAGACCTCGTTCATGCCCGGCCGGGCCTTCGCATCACCGGCGGACTTCAACGCCCAGTTCGCCGACTGGCTCTCGCGCGCGAACACGCGGGTGGTCCGCACGATCAAGGCAGCCCCGATCGATCTGCTCGACGCCGACCGCGCCGCGATGTTGGCGTTGCCGCCGATCCCGCTGCACTTGGGCTGGCGCAACAAGATCCGGCTCGGCCGCGACTACTACGTCCGCTTGGACACCAACGACTACTCCGTCGACCCGGCCGTGATCGGCCGGATGGTCGACGTGACCGCGGACCTGGAACGGGTGCGGGTCCGCGCCGAGGGCCGCATCGTCGCCGAGCACACTCGCGTCTGGGCCAGAGGAACGACGGTCACCGACCCTGCGCATGTCCAGAGCGCAGCCGCGCTGCGCACACAGTTTCAGCAACCACGCGCTGCTGCCGCCGGCGCTGACCTCGTGCGAGATCTCAGCGACTACGACCGAGCGTTCGGTCTGGCCTGCGACGGAGACATCAGCTGATGGCCGCCGCCAAGACCACCAAGCCCGCCGCGAGCAGCGACGCGGTCAAGCAGATCACCTACCTGGCCACCGCGCTCAAGGCACCTCGCATCACCGAGGCCGCCGCCCGCATGGCCGACCAAGCCCGCGATGCCGGCTGGACGCATGAGGACTACCTCGCAGCGGTCCTGGAACGTGAAGTCTCCGCCCGCAACGCCTCCGGCGCACGGCTGCGGATCCGCGCAGCCGGGTTCGGCGCGGTCAAAACACTCGAGGACTTCGACTTCGACGCCCAACCCGCGATCCGCCAGCAGGCCGGCGCCCTCGCCTCGGGCGGATTCCTGACCGAGGCCCGCAACGTCGTGCTGCTCGGCCCACCCGGAACCGGCAAAACCCACCTCGCGACCGCGCTGGGAGTCGCCGCCGCCCGCCACGGACACCGGGTGCTGTTCGCGACCGCCACCGACTGGGTCACCCGCCTGACCGACGCCCACCGAGCCGGCCGGCTGCCACAAGAACTGGCCAAGCTTCGCCGCTACGGGCTGATCATCGTCGACGAGGTCGGCTACCTGCCCTTCGAGCAGGACGCCGCGAACCTGTTCTTCCAACTCGTCTCATCGCGCTACGAACACGCCTCGCTGATCCTGACCTCGAACCTGCCGTTCTCCGGCTGGGGCGGCGTATTTGGCGACCAAGCCGTCGCCGCAGCGATGATCGACCGCATCGTCCACCACGCCGACGTGCTCACCCTGAAAGGAGCCAGCTACCGACTGCGCGGAAGGGGCATCGACAGCCTCCCCAGCGCCCGCATCACCAACGACGAAACCGACACCTAGACTGCCGACAACCGCCCACTTTTCAAGCGCCGGAAACGACCAGGTTTAGAGCGCCGTCGACAAAAGTCCCAAGACGTCCCAACATCGGCTGACGGTATCGAACACTCGACCCCTGTCGGCGTCCCACCGCACGGACTCACACCCTGCATCGTCCGCTCTCGGGGGCATGTCCGACTGCGGTTGGGTCCTGTATCGATGGTGACGGTGAGTGAGTGAGTGGATGCGCCGCACACGTCGGCTCGCTCCGAGCTGCCCGTCGGTCCGAACGGCAGTCTCGGTTCGGCCACAATCTGCAAATCCATCTGAGGCTGGAACGCGATCGACGCCATCGCGAGGAGTCGTTGTACCGAAGTGCTCGCAGCCTGCCCTCGATGACTACCTGCGCCGCGTCGTGCTCGGCGAGTCGTCGGTCGGTGAACTGTTGCCTACCGACACCGCGATCATCGAGCTATTGCGTGACCGCGCGCGAACCCGCCAGCTCAACGACGCGACCGCTCGGTCGATAGCTTAACCATGTGTCGGCTTATGCTCGCCCTTCCGTCCAGGAGCCCAAGCAGTAAGCAGTGAGTGTGTCTGGGGTGCCGAGCACGAGTGTGTGCTGCCCGTGGGTCATCCTGATCCCGCGTCGATCCAATGACAGTTCCCAGTCGTGGGTCTCGACGCGATGTTCGATTGCCTGCAGCAACCCAGCCTCGCGGAGCTCGGTCGTCCATTCAGGATGGTCACCCTCAAGTGCGATCTCAAACGCCAGCTCGTCCGCGTCGTCGGGTCTAGGACCATTGGTCCTTTCTACTCACGTCCACCGCGAAATGCCGCTACCGCTGCACCCGCCGATGGCACCTGGTGCTGCAGGATTTTGAGCGGGTGACGAAATTGCAGACTCTCGGCGGACCGCCACGTGTTGCGCGGGCGTGACAGGCGCAGCCACCCGACGGGCGAGGTGATCGCCATTGCTGGCCGAGCAGCTCCGCGCAGGTTCGCGCCTTTGATCACCGAGAGCTGGTCGCGGACCAAGTGCAGCCACCCACACGGCACGGTAAGCGAATGCGCGCTCGCCGGTGGCGAACTCTCGTTTTCGACGTTCGCCAGCCAGATCGAAACCGTCTGGAGCCTCACGAACGAGCGCCGATCCTCTTGTCCTGAGCGTCATGCCCAGCCGGTTTGCTTGTGTCGATCGTCGCGGCAGCGTGTCCCTGCATTGAGAGCCGAAGGTCCCAACCGGCGACGACGAAAGCCAGTTCCGGCAGGCGGCCTCGCAGAGTCAGCCTGGACGTATGCCGAGGCATGACAATGAACTGTTCACCGCGCCGGCCGTCGCGCCGGACGCGCCCCATGTCATAGCGTCGCCACCAGTGAGTGCCGTCATCGAGCAGCTTCGCCGCGACCGCGGGCCGCAGGTGATCGTGCTGGCCCCCTCGCGTGCCGCACTGCGGCTGGCCCTGGTGCGGCAGGGCCGCGGGTTCGTGCCGAACGAGCACGAGGTGCTGGTCGGAACTGTCGCCCATTGCCCGGTGTACGCCGACTCGCGGCACACCGCGCTGTACCCGAACGAAGCCCTCGTTGTGGTGCTCGGCCGACCCTGCGGCGTCGACGATGCGCCCGTGTTCCTCGCGCGACCGGAATCGAGCGCCGAATGGCAGCAGCGGGTGCTTGGTCCGCGCATCCGCGGCACCCAGGCCGTGGCGCGGTCGGCAACGATGCTGCTGCAGCGCCGGGGCGGGTGCCGAAGCGGCGAGCGCGACGCGCACCTCGGCATCGATGACGATCAGGCCCTCGCAACCGCGGCACAGGACCGGGTCCACATCGAGGTCGGCCAGCTCGGGGGCAGGTCCCCGGCGAGCGCGGCGAGCTGGATCACAGGCCGGACAACGACCCTGCGTTCGACCACCGGCTGGCGGCCGCCGGTAGCGGTCCCGCAGTAACGCCGTGCGGACGCCCGCCATGAACCCCTCGCGTCCTGCCCGGGCGGTGACAGGACGCGATCGCCGTGATGCCGTTGTCTAGCATCAGGACGCCGACCGCCTGCGACAGGGCACGGCGGCGACTCACCATCACGAAGACCGCGAGCAGGATCACCGCGAAGTCGACCGGTGCCGCCCTGGCCGCGCGCGTCCTAAGAGGCAGGAGTCACCGTGTAGCGCGGGTTCTGGAAATCAGTGGGCTTGCAGAGGTGTTCGACGTGCCCCATGCAGACGTCGAACGCAATCCAAACTAACTCGACGTAGACGCAGGTCAGCGCGGTGTTCTAGCCGGTAGCGCGCTCGTCGTTACGACGGTGGCCGCGCTTATCGGCGTCCCGGAGCCGATCGAATCCTTCCTTCCGGGCAGCGAGCAGCGCATCGGCGATCGTCCACAGTTCTCATAACCCAAAGCCCCGCATGTTCAAAGCCGTCGCGACCCCAGGCGCGTCACGCGCGGCGACGCAACTCTGACAGGTGGGGGTAAAGTGGGGGCGGAAGATCGAAAACTTCGAAATCGCCCGGCGCAGTTGCCGGTGTTGACGATGGTAACCGGTTACTCGCGCTGGTTGTCGGGTGTGCTGATCCCGACGCGCAGCTCGTCTGATTTGTTCGCGGGCTTGTGGCAGCTGATCGAGCGGCTCGCCTCGGTGCCGCGGGTGCTGGTCTGGGACGGCGAGGGCGCGATCGGACGGAGGCGGCCCGCGCGGGTCGAGTTGACCGCCGAGTGTCAGGCCTTCCGCGGCACGCTCGGGGCGAAGGTGCTGGTCTGTAAACCGGCCGACCCGTCGTTCCTGCCTGGACGCAGCTTCACCGGCCCGCACGACTTCAACGCGCAGCTGCAGCAGTGGCTTGCGCTGGTGAACACGCGTCGTCGCAGGGCGTTGGGGTGCACGCCGACCGAGCGGATCGGACCGGGCAGGTCAAAACGGTTCCAGATCCACATCGCAGATCCCCGCGCGACCACCCGTCTGATCACTCGAATTGGAGTAACCAGTTCAGACGCGGCGGCGCCCTCAGCAGTCCGACTGCTGGAGGAGGTGCCCGCGAACCGCATAGTCCGTCTCCGCTACGGCGGGCGTGCGCGACTGCGAGTCTGCCGCGCGCGAGAAGGCGCGCGTGGCGTAGACCTCTGAAAGGTGGGGGGAAAGTGGGGGCAGAAGATCAAGAGCTTCCCAAATCCCCTTACTTGTGGGCCTTGTGGGCCTTGTGCGCCGCCAGGGACTCGAACCCCGAACCCGCTGATTAAGAGTCAGCTGCTCTGCCAGTTGAGCTAGCGGCGCGTCACAAGCAACCGGCCCACCGGGGTGGGCCGCGCATGAGACTTTAGCATGTCGGACCGATGCCAAATCGAGCCTGAGCGTGCCTGGCCGCGACTGCGAAGCACCCGATCGAGGTCACGACGTAGACCACAGGCCGAGCTGCTCGCCGAGCCGGGTGGTGAACAGGATGGCGGTGATGCGCTGGCCGGAGGGCACGGTGAAACCGATGCTCGCGTGGATCTGCTCACCTGCGCCGACGGTACGGGCGGTGAGTGGAGCCACCGCCGGCGGCACTGCCCGATAGGACTGGCCGCTCGCGGAGTGAGCGGTGAACGATTCGGGATCCAGCGCGAACGAGCCGGAGACGCCGACGACGGTGACCGAGGCAGTGTAGGTCGTGGTTGGGCCGCTCTTTGGCTTCGTGGCTGCGCTCGGGTCAGGAGTGAGACTCGACATGGTGATCCGGGCATTTGCGCCGTCCAGATTGATCGCGACGGCCGAATTAACGGGCACCCCGAGAACGATCGGCGATGGCTGGGTCGACTGGGTCGACTGAGAGGTTGCTGACGGCCCCGCTGCAGCGTGACGGTGCTTCGGCCGCGCGAGCAACGCAGCGGTAGTCACGACGGCCGCCAGCAGCAAGAGCGCGGCAACCACGGCCGGCCACCGCGACCGCTGCGGCTTGGCATGGCGAGGCTGCCTGGCCGTGGGGGCCGAACTCCCGGCAGCGGCTGAGTCGGCGGGAGGGGCCGAGTCGGCGCGAGGGGCCGAGTTACCGTGCCGAGCCCGGGCCGGCCGTGGCTCCGCCCGGGCCTGTAGCTTGCGCGCTGCGGCGGCGTGTTCGTCCTGTGTGAGGATGCCGGCCTGCAGTAGCTCGTCAAGCTCCCTGAAGACCGCGGTTTCCGTCACGAGGGACCGCTCTCGATCACTACGGGTTCGCCTCGCATCCGCATAGTCTGCCGCCTGTAGGGCGATCGAGTGAAGCCCCAAACCGGGCAGTCAGCGTGGGCCTCTGACGGCGAGAACCACCGTTGGGGTGAGTGACGGGACTCGAACCCGCGACATCCGCGACCACAACGCGGCGCTCTACCAGCTGAGCTACACCCACCACGTCCGACGAAACATCGTCGAGCCGGATCAGTCTACCTGCCGATCCTCGATGCCGAGAACCGTGCCTGCGTCGGTTACCAGAACATGCGCGGCCCCGGCGGCGAGCAGGCTCTCGGGCCGAACACCCAGTACCTGGTCAGCGACCGCCTTCGCATCCTCGAGCGTCGGCCCGGGCTGGGGGACGAACAGCGTCCGGCGGTAGTAGACAAGCTCCTGCACGCTCTCCAGGATGTCGGCCAACGCGCGGTGCGCGAGGCCCTTCGCCGGCTGCGATTGGTAGACCCGCGGGTACCAGCGCTTGGCCAGTTCCTTGATCGAAGACACATCGATCATCCGATAGTGCAAATGGGCATCGAGCTCGGGCATGTCCCGGGCCAGAAAGCCGCGGTCGGTCGCGATCGAGTTGCCGCACAGCGGAGCGGACTTTGCCTCGGGGACGTGCTGCTGGATGTAGTCGAGCACCATCTTCTCGGCCTCGCCGAGCGTGGTCGTGGCCAGGCGAACCTGCTCGGTAAGTCCGGAGGAGGCGTGCATATCACGTACGAACGGCAGCATCGTGTTCAGGATGTCGTCGTGCACGTGGATGATGACGTCGAGACCCTGGTCGAGGATGTTGAGGTCGGCGTCGGTGACCAGGACGGCCACCTCGATGAGCGCGTCGCGTCGCAGGTCGAGACCTGTCATCTCGCAGTCGATCCATACCAAATGATTCGTCACGGAAGCTGAGGGTAATACGCCACTCATTACGGTGGGGGCCAGGACGCTATCTGGAGGTTCCTATGGCGCAACACGTCTTGAGCCAGGACGAGATCGACACGGCTCTTGCCCCTCTTCATCCAGCTTGGACCGGAACCCCTGAGAAGTTGTCACGCTCGATCGAGTTTGCCGACTTCCCGACCGCAGTCGAGTTCGTCAATCGCCTGGCGCCGCGCTGCGAGGAACGCGATCACCATCCAGACCTTGCCCTGCGGTGGCGATGGGTCCAGATCGATTGGTCGACGCACAGCGCTGGTGGCGTCACCGAGCTTGACGTCAGCCTCGCTGGGGTCGCCGACGAGATCGCAGCGGCCCTACCCCAGGCCCATGCCCAGACCTAGGGCTTGCTCCGCCAACCGGCCATCCCGAGCGCGATGAGGCGAAGCTGGCGCTCTGAGCGGTCCAGGATCGTCCGTTCGTCTTCGGTATGGCGCTGATCAGCCTCGAGTAGCTCCATCACCGTCGCCAGCATTGCCGAGACCATGAGGTTGGCCGCCATCTCCAGGTCCTCGGAGGTCCAGTCGAGGCTTGCGGTGAGCCGGGCCAGGTCAACGGTGAGTTCGCTGGTGAACAGCCGAAGCTCGGTGTCGATCGCCCGGCGGACCGCGCTGACACCCCCGTAGCGCTCGCGGCTCAGAAACCGGAACTGCGCGGGATGCGATCTCACCTGATGGCCGAGAATTTCGACGGTCGTCTTGATGATGTCGCTGCTGGCCGCTCGGCCATGCCGGGCGTCACGGATCATCTGGCGCAGCGGTCGCATGCTTTCGTCGACCAGCTCAACCCCGAGGGCATCCATCGACTCGAAGTGCCGATAGAAGGCCGTGGGCACGAGCCCGGCGTCGCGGGCAACCTCCCGCAGCGAGATGCTCGCCAGGCTGCGTTGGGAGATGAGGCGCAGCGTCACGTCGAGCAGCTTGCGGCGCGTGTTCTCCTTGCGCTCGGCTCGCGAGCGGACCTCGGCCACGCCAAGAAGAGTACGCCCGTTCACCGCTTACGCACCTGACGTGACGTCGCGCACGTGTGCTGTCCCAATGTTGACAGGCTCGTACGGACCTCGATGTACTTGTTAGTGTACGAACGTGCACTGAAATTATGACCCACCGCGAAGGAGGCCACAATGACCGCAGTTGCGCCGGCTCGTCCGGCCAAGTCTGGATCGGTGCGCCGGTTCTCGCCCATGGGCCTGTTCGAGGCGTTGGCCACGCCACACGGCATCGACCGGTACCTCGAACTCGTCAACCCGATGTTCACGGTCCGCGAGCTGCGCGCCGAAGTCACTGAGGTGACCCGCTCGACGGCGGACACCCTTACCCTCACCCTGCGCCCGACGCGTCAGTGGCGCGGCTTCCGGGCCGGCCAGTTCGTCCAGATCACGCTTGACATAGACGGCGTGCGCCGGACGCGTTGCTACTCGCCCGCGTGCTCACAGCACCGCTCAGACGGCCGCATCGAACTGACGATCAAAGCTCACCCCGAGGGCGCCGTGTCGCAGTACCTGCACGCCCACGCCGCGCCTGGGCTCGTCGTTGGCCTGTCCCAGGCGGACGGCGTGTTCTGCCTTCCTGATGTGCGCCCGGGCCGGCTGCTGCTCATCAGTGGCGGCAGTGGGATCACGCCGGTGCTCTCGATGCTTCGTACCCTGTGCGACGAGGGCTACGCCGGTGAGGTCACCTTCCTGCACTACGCGTGCACCGAGGCCGACGTCAGTTATCGCGAGCAGTTACGTGAGCTGGCTGCCGCTCATCCGAACGTGAAGCTCGTGCTCGCCTACACCAGCCAGGAGACGGGTGGCGATCTGCATGGTTATTTTGGCCAGGAGCACCTCGAGTCCGCGGCGCCATGGCATGCGGCTGAGGACGCGCACGCATACCTCTGCGGGCCACCGGCGTTGATGAGCTCGGTGCGGTCGCTGTTCGCAGCCGAGGGACTGGGGGAGCGGCTGCACACCGAGGACTTCGCTCCCGCGCCGCTTGTCGTCGATGACGGCGAAGTCAGCGGGATTCTGAGCTTCGGGCGCAGTGCCAAGGTGGCCTCGAACACGGGGCAGACGCTGCTCGAGCAGGCTGAACGTGCGGGCCTGTCACCTGAGTACGGCTGCCGCATGGGGATCTGCTTCTCGTGCACGCAGATAAAGACCAGTGGGTGCACGCGCAACATCCGCACCGGTGATGTGAACAGCGATCCGGACACCGAGATTCAGCTGTGTATCAACGTCCCGCTCGGCGACGTCGATATCGCGATCTAAGGGAGACTGAGATGACCACCACCAACCCCGTGACGCTTACCCAGGAACAGGTTGATGAGCTGGGTCGTGAGCTCGACGGACTACGCCAGCGAGTCGTCGACGATCTGGGCAAGGAAGATCGCGACTACATCTACCGGATCGTGAAGTGGCAACGCGGTCTCGAGGTCGCCGGGCGCGGCGCCTTGTTCCTCGGGTTCCTTCCGCCGATGTGGCTCGCCGGAACCGCGGCGCTGTCCCTGTCGAAGATCCTCGACAACATGGAAATCGGTCACAACGTCATGCACGGGCAGTACGACTGGATGCGCGATCCGGCGCTGAACTCGAAGATCTTCGAGTGGGACACTGCATGCCCCGCAGACCAGTGGCGCCACTCCCACAACTACATGCACCACACGTACACCAACATCCTCGACAAGGACCGCGACATCGGTTACGGCGTGCTGCGAATGGACGAGTCGCAGAAGTGGAATCCCTACTACCTGGGCAACCCGCTCTACGCATTCCTGCTGATGGTGTTCTTCCAGTACGGCGTGATGCTGCACGACCTGGAAGCCGAGAACCTCATCAGCCGAAAGACGAAGTGGTCGGACACCAAGGAGCTGCGCAAGGGGATGGCGAAGAAGGCCGGCGGGCAGACGCTGAAGGACTACGTGCTGTTCCCCGCCCTCACCGGCCCGCTGTTCCTGTCGACTCTGACCGCGAACGCGACGGCAAACCTGACGCGCAACCTGTGGGCGTACTCGATCATCTTCTGCGGACACTTCCCGACCGGAGTGGCGACGTTCACCCAGCAGGAATGTAAGAACGAGTCGCGGGGACAGTGGTACGTGCGCCAGATGATGGGTTCGGCGAACATCACCGGCAGCAAGCTGTTCCACATCCTGTCCGGAAATCTCTCGCACCAGATCGAGCATCACCTGTTCCCCGACCTGCCGGCCCGTCGCTACCCCCAGATCGCCGGCGAGGTGCGGGCGCTATGCGAGAAATACGGCCTGCCCTACAACACCGGGCGCTTCTCCAAGCAACTCGGCTCGACCTGGTCGAAGATCTTCCGGTTGGCCCTGCCGTTCGGCGGCCAGGCAGCGAAGGATTCACCGCCAGCCGTTACGGTGGTCCCGGAGAAGGTTCCGGCAGCCGCGTAAGGGACGGGGTCAATCGATGGTGGGCAAGCTGGAGATCGGCAAGGACACCTTGCAGGTGCTCACTGAGTCGGCCGCAGCGCACGTCGGTCGCATTGCGACGATCGTGACGGGAGCCGTCCGCGACGTCACGCGTGAACTGGGTGACTGGGCTTCGGACGCCTTCGAGATGCGGGACGCGGCCGGCAAGGCAGGGGTCGACGAAGCGCCCTGAGCGCTGCTACTTGACCGTCACTGTCGCGTGCATGTACTGGTGGATCGAGCAGATATAGGCGTACGTGCCCGCTGCATTGAAGACGTGTGAGTACGTTCCGCCGCTGCTCAGATCGCCAGATTTGAAGCTGCCGTCCGATGCGGTGACGGTATGGGCGGCGTTGTCATCGAAGATCCACGTCACCTTGGTACCGACGGCCACCGTGACCGCCTGCGGGTTGAACGAGTAGTTCTTCACGTGCACCGTGTTCGAGCTGGACGCCGAGGAGCCGGTGGTGGAGCTGGACGCACCAGCTCCACTACCGGACTTGTTCGAACTGCTGCACGCGGAGGCGAACACCGCACACGTCAGCAGGGCAACCAACCCCACGCTCGCTCTGCGGGAAAGGGACGTTGCGGTGCTTGGCATCGGTGAGCTCCTCTGATGGCGGACAGTCGGGCGGTCGATCAGGCGGTCAGCATGGAGGGCTGCAGGGAGTTGGACACTCCGATGAACGACACCGGCACGGGGTACTGACCGAGAACGAAGCTCAGAATTGCCGCGTGCATTGTCTCGACCGGCTGGATCGTCGCCGCCGTCATGATGCCGCCTGCGTCCGAGACGTTCGCGGTTGCGAAGGTGTACGTCTCCGCGGCCACGTTCTCGAGGTTGAGCGCCAGTTTGGCGACGTCCGGGATCGACTTGGCGGCCTGCAACATCGCCACCTGGCTGTTCGTGATGCTCAGCGGAGCACCACTGACCGCAGGCTTGCCGGCCTTCACCAGCACGCCGTTCCAGGCCCCTGCGTGATCCATGTGCTGCTTCATTGCGGTCTGGACGAAGGTAGCGACGGCCGGTGGGACGGCGCCGAGCTGGCCCTTGCCGGCCATCGTCAACGCGCCCTGGTATGCCGTCACGGCCAGGTTCTCCAGGGCAGCCGCCAACGCGACGACCTTGAGGTCACCGGTGTACGTGGCACCGGTCGAGCTCATGGCGCTGGACGGAGCCCCGGCCGAGGAGGACTTCTTCGAGCTGGAGCACGCTGCGACCGAGCCCAGGACGACCGCACCGCCCATCCCCATCAGGAAGGAGCGACGCGCCGCCGGCTTTCGGCTCAGGTGAGCCAGGTTCGCCGAAAACTCGTCGAGCGTCTTGTGCACGCTGGGGAAAGTCTCGTTGTGCAGCATGTCCAACTCGGCGGTCATCGAAGTCAGCTCGCCCTCGCTGATCGTCATCTCGGTCTGCTTGTGCTTGCGGTTTCCGATCACTGGACTGCCCCCTGTGCCACCGGAGCGGCGTTCGTGACTGGGAAGAAGGAATCCGGAAAGCCCACGCTGCCGGCCGCAGCCGGGAGTTTCGCGGCGTCCGGGGGAAGGGCGATGAGCTGCGGAGCGCCGCCCTTCAGCAGCGCCTGGACAGCGAGCAGGATCGCCTTGTGCTGCGATTCGACCCCAGCGACACTGGCGAACAGATTGCGCAGGTCCGGCGTGCTTACGAGCCCGACGTCATTGACGTAGGT
The DNA here is from genome assembly GCA_030775825.1 of Actinomycetota bacterium. Classification (GTDB taxonomy): domain Bacteria; phylum Actinomycetota; class Actinomycetes; order Mycobacteriales; family Jatrophihabitantaceae; genus JALYIL01. The sequence continues at coordinate 5,357 of JALYIL010000005.1, read as the reverse complement.
CTCGGCCGCGATGTCCTCCAGCGTGATCGCCAGCGAGACGACGTCCAGCGCCCCGGTAATGGCACCGGCCGCCTTCTGGACGACGGGGGTGTACTTCGGGTCAGTGCCCGACTGCGCCTTGCCGCCGAGCTTCATGGCCGCGCCGTTGAACGCCTGCCCGTGTTCAGTGTGCTGCTGCATCGTCTTCATGGCGAAGGCCTTGACGACACCGTTTGCGCTGCTGCCGCCGATGAACGGCAGGGTGAGCGCGGTCTTGTACGTGAACACGGCCAGGTTCTCGAGTCCGGCGGCGGTCTGTAGCGCCATGATGTCCTGGGCGCTGGAACCGGCAGTCGCCGTGCGCCGAGAGTCGCGCGCTGCCTCGACGTAGGCGTTGAGATCACGCCGCGCGCCGCGCATCGCATCCGACTGCAAATCATCGGATTCCACCAGTAATTCGCGGAAACTGCGTTCATCTAGTCTTTTGCTCACCAGCCACCTCACTTCTGGGACATGTCGTGGTGCCATGTCCGCTCGACCTGCCCTGACGATCCCTGTTCGGACATGGGGCAGCGACCGGTTCCATTAGTGGCGAGTTCGTTCAGCGCGTGCGTGTTACCTCAGCGGCACAGCCCTCAATCACGCGTGGTGGCGAGAAACCCGAGAAGGTGTTCGAGGAACAGCTCCTCGCCTTCGCGATGGGGCCAGTGCCCGGCGCCGTCGACGATCAGTGAGTCCGATCCTGGACCCATCCGCTGCGCAGTCTCGGCGAACAGTGCGGCGGGGACGATGTCAGCGGCCCCTCCGACGATCAACGCCCGAACCGCTGCCGGGCGCGCGAGCTCACGAGGGGCCTTCGGCGTCAAGGCGCGGTAGTAGCCGATCGCAGCCTCGAGCGAGGTGGGCTCGCGAAAGCAGTCCTTCACGTGGCCCAGGCTGTCCTCGCGAAGCGGGCCGCTCCAGTTCGGTGCCCACCGGTGATACAGGGTGTCGAGGTAGCGGAAGTCGCGCCGGCGCGTCATTGCCTGCGCCCACGGCATCTTGAAGCCGGCGAAGTGGCGCGCTGCCCACAGCGTCCCCAGATTCCGGGGCAGCAAGCTGGGGTGCGGGATGGCGATCGCGACCAGTGCCCGCACGCGCGCCGGGGCGAGGCTCGCCGCGCCGTATGTGATCGCCGCTCCCCAGTCGTGCCCGACGAGCACCGCGTCCTCGGCGCCGATCGCGTCGAGCAGCTCGATCGGGTCCCGGGCGATCGTCGCGGCGTCGTAGCCGCGCCCGGCAACATGGGTGTCGGGGTGGTAACCGCGCAGCCACGGACAGATCGTCCGGTAGCCGGTGCTCGCCACCACCCTGGCAATCCGCTCCCAGCTGTGCGGAGTGTCGGGAAAGCCGTGCAGGAATATGACGGGCGGTCCGTCGCCTGACTCGGCGAACACGAATCGCTGCCCGCTGGAGGAGCTAACGCTGGACCAGTCACTCATAGGAGCCGAACCTAGCGGCGTGGCGGCCCTGGGGCGACTCGATGCGGCGCAACGGCGGCCTCGCGTTTATGCTCTGCCGTGTGCGTCGGGGCGGCGCCGTGAAGCTGGCGACAGGGGGCAGGCGCGTGGGTGACCCGAGGGGCTTCCTCAAGCACACGTCACGTGTCACACCCGCGCGCCGCCCGGTGCAGGTGCGTATCCAGGACTGGCATGAGGTCTATGAGGATCTCCCGCGAGAAGTCCTGAGGCAACAGGCCAGCAGATGCATGGACTGTGGTATCGCCTTCTGCCACGGCGGCTGCCCGCTAGGGAACCTCATCCCGGAGTGGAACGACCTGGTGTATCGAGACCACTGGCGCGCCAGCATCGATCGCCTCCACATGACGAACAACTTTCCTGAATTCACCGGTCGTCTGTGTCCCGCGCCTTGCGAGTCTGCTTGTGTGCTCGGCATCAGCCAGGATCCGGTGACCATAAAGCAGGTCGAGGTCGAGATCATCGACCACGCGTTCGATCAGGGGTGGGTCGAGCCCGTGCAGCCGGAGTTGCGCACCGGGCGGCGTGTTGCAGTCGTCGGCTCCGGGCCGGCTGGCCTCGCCGCGGCGCAGCAGCTCACCCGGGCTGGGCACGCCGTCACCGTCTTTGAACGTGACGACCGTATCGGTGGCTTGCTGCGCTACGGCATCCCCGAATTCAAGATGGAGAAGCGCCACATCGATCGGCGTCTGCAGCAGATGCAGGACGAGGGAACGCGGTTCCAGGCCGGAGTGAACGTCGGCGTCGATATCACCGCGGCGCAGCTGCGCGAGGACTTCGACGCCATCGTGCTGGCCGGGGGTGCGACCGATGCCCGCGATCTAGCCGTCCCCGGGCGGGAGTTGAGTGGCATCCACCAGGCGATGGAGTACCTGCCCTGGTCCAACCGCGTACAGCAAGGCGACATCGATGAGGCCCCGATCTCGGCCGCGGGGAAGAAGGTCGTGATCATCGGGGGCGGGGACACCGGTGCGGACTGTCTGGGCACCGCACTTCGCCAAGGGGCCACCAGCACGCACCAGTTCGAGATCATGCCGAGACCGCCGCAGACCCGCGCGGACACGACGCCGTGGCCGACCTACCCGCTGATGTATCGCATCAGCTCAGCTCACGAGGAGGGCGGCGAGCGCGTCTTTGCGGTGAGCACGACCCGATTCACCGGATCGGACGGGAAGGTCACCGGACTGTCGGCACACGAAGTCGAGATGGTGGAAGGTCGCTTCGAGCGGGTCGACGGATCTGATTTCGAGCTCGAGGCCGACCTCGTGCTGCTGGCGATGGGCTTCGCCGGCCCTGAGCGCGCGGGGCTCATCACCGACTTGGGCGTCGAGCTCGACGCGCGGGGCAATGTCGCGCGGGCCAAGAACTTCGAGACCAGCGTCCCGGGAGTCTTCGTCGCCGGCGACATGGGCCGCGGGCAATCGCTGATCGTGTGGGCAATCGCCGAGGGGCGGGCGGCGGCAGCGGGCGTCGATGAATACCTTCAAGGCCGCACCGAACTGCCCGCGCCCATCCGTCCCACCACCGCTGCCCTGAGGTAATGACCGCGCCGCAGCAGGTCCCTGCAGAGCTGACGCGCCGCCAGACGCTGGCGGTCATCACCTGCGTGCTGGTCGTCATCGGCCTGTTGGGCGCCATCGTTGTTGGTGCTGTTCGCTTGACCGATCGACCGCCTGCCGCGGCCTCCTCCGACGTCCTCGTCTTCGGTCCGGTCCAGTACCGGCCGGTGATCAACGATGCCGCCGTGCCCGTTGTCAGCACCCCCCCGCGGATGGGGAACTGGACTCCGGCACGCGGGGTCACGATCGCAAGACGGGCGTTGGGGTGGCTGTCGTGGCCGTACAGCTTCGACGGCGGCGACGCCAGCGGGCCGACATACGGACGTCCCGTCGATCATGCCTCCCGCAACGACGGGCACATCCTAGGATTCGACTGCTCGGGCTTGGTGCTCTACGCCATGGCACCGTGGCTAGGTCTCGACCACTCGGCCTCGGCGCAATACACCGAAGCGGGTTCCTTCCATCCCGCGGTGAATTCCTTGCAGCCCGGCGACCTCGTGTTCTGGAGCCAGGACGGGACCATCGCCGGGATCGGCCACGTCGCTATCTACGTCGGCAGCGGCAATGTGGTCCAGGCACCCAACAGCGGTGGCCACATCGAGGTGACCCCGATCGACCAGGTCGAGTCCGGAAGCGTCGGCGTCACTCGGCCGCTGAGTTGATCGTCCGTGTCGCTCGGTCGGCTAGCGCGTCGGTCCGGGCGGCGTCCGATCCGTGCCGGTGTTCTTCCACGTAGCTGCGTCGTGTTGCGAGAGCCGGGCGGCTTTCTGGACGGCGTCTAGCCGGGATGACGCGCCCAGCTTGGCGTAGATGTTGGTGAGGTGTCGTTTGACGGTTCCGTTGCTGATGTAGAGCTTGGTGGGCTATGTCTCGATCGCTGTGTCCTTCGGTGAGCAGGCGAGGGCTTCGCGCTCTCTGGCCGAGAGCAGGTCGGATTGGGCGTGTGCTGGCTGGCTGAGCCTGATTATGGTGGCTCGGGAGACCGAGAGCAGGACGTTGTCCTGCTCTCGAGAGGCGGCGTTGATCGCAGCGATCCGCTCGGGGCTTTCGGCGCTCTCGAGGAGATAGCCGGAGGCTCCGGCCGCTACGAGGCTGCGCAGCAGTTCGGGGTCGTCGTGCATTGTCCAAATGATGATCTTTGTGCCGGCGTTCGCCTCGCGGACCTTCTGGATGGTTGCCTCGGCTGTTGCGACATGCAGGTCGAGGACCATCACCTCGTGTCGGGACTCGCGTGCGACCACGATGGCGTCGGCCGCAGCCGGTGTCACATGATCCGTATCGCAATCGTCGACGACCACGAGATGGTCCGGGAGGGTCTGCGCGCGATCCTGCAGACCGAGCCGGACTTCGATGTCGTCGCGGAGAGCGGGTCCGCGGATCGCATCGTTGAGCTGGCAGAGCAGGCGCGACCGGACGTCGTCCTGCTCGATGCCCGGCTTCCCGGCGTCAGCGGGCCCGAAGCGTGCAAACTCCTGGCTTCATCGATGCCCGGGGCCGCAGTCCTCATCATCTCGACCTATTCCGACACCGACCTGGTGAACGAATGCAGCGCAGCGGGGGCCAAGGGCTATCTGATCAAGGACATCGAACGCTTCTCGCTCAAGGAAAGCATCCGTGCCGTCACCGCGGGGATGGGGCGGTGTCACCGGCGATTGCCGTTAAGGTCCTCGACCGTCTGCGCGAGGCCGCGCCGGACGACCGCCCTCCCGATCCACCACTCAGCGAGCGGCAGCTCGAGATTCTCCGATTGGTGGCGCAGGGATACTCCAACCGGGAAATCGCGGTGAACGTCATGCTTAGCGAGCACACGGTGAAGTCTCATATCCAGGAGATCCTGCGTAAGCTCGGGCTTCGCAACCGGGTCGAAGCCGCGATTCACGCCACGAGAGCAGGCTGGCTCTGACGGCAGGGCACGCAGCAAACGGGCGCGAGCTCGACACCAACTACACCCCACACGGTGCCCCCGGCAGGACTCGAACCTGCGACCTGCCGCTTAGAAGGCGGGACCGACCGTCCCTAGTGCTAAGCGCCCGTATTTCCGGGGTTGTTGGCCTTCATGGAGACCTTCCGAGCGACAATTAGCTTGTCGCTCCCGAGTCTCAGAGGGAGACAGCATGACCACGTTCGACGACCTACGGACCAGCTTCGCCGACAACCCGCAGAAACTTGCCGAGCTCGACGCCTGGCAAGAGCGCGAGGAGTACGTGAAGGCGCACGAGCCGACCGTGATCCCGCCGTGCCCGTCGTGGTGCCGATTCGTCGAGGTGATTCCGCCGTTTCTCGGCTCGGACAGGCTTCACGA
>JALYIL010000004.1 GCA_030775825.1 Actinomycetota bacterium | reverse complement strand
CCGTCGCACCCGGCCGAGCTGCCGTCGCACCCGGCCGAGCCGCCCAGTCCGCGGCCCCAACCTCCTCCGCATTGGGAGGCTGATGTCGTCGTGGCCGACGGCGGAACCGTGCACTTGCGCCCGATCCTGCCGTCTGACGCCCCCGCGCTGGTTGCCTTCCACGGCGGCCTCTCGCGGCGCACCCGCTACTTGCGTTACTTCTCCGCCTACCCGCGGATCCCCGAACGCGATCTCCGCCACTTCACCGAAGTCGATCATCACGACCGCGTGGCCTTCATAGCCCAGCTCGCGGGCGAGATCATCGCCGTCGGCCGCTACGAACGCACGCCTGGCTCGGACGACGCCGAGGTTGCCTTCGTGGTGGCCGATGCCCATCAGGGTCGCGGAATCGGATCGGTGCTGCTCGAACACCTCGCCGCCGCTGCGCGCGAGAGTGGCCTGCGGCGCTTCCACGCCATCGTTCTCACGGAGAACATCGCAATGATCAGCGTGTTCCGCGAAGCGGGTTATGAAACCGCGCGCCACATCGACCACGGCGAACTGACGCTGGAATTCGCGATAGACGAGACGGCCACCACCGAAGCGGTGATGCGCGAACGCGAACAACGGGCCGAGGCTCGTTCCATTCAACGGCTGCTCTTCCCGACGTCGGTGGCCGTCGTCGGAGCGAGCAACGACCAGGGCAAGATCGGAAACGCGGTGTTCGGCAATCTGCTCCGGATGGGCTTCCAAGGCCCGTTGTATCCGATCAACGCCGAATCCCGGCACATCGGCGGCGTCCGGGCGTACCCCTCCGTCCTGGACGTCCCGGAGGACGTCGATCTCGTCGTGGTCGCGGTGCCCGCCGCGTCCGTTCCCGGCGTCGTCGAGCAATGCTCGGCGCGGGGGGTGCGCGGACTCGTCGTGATCTCCGGCGGATTCGGCGAACGCGGTGACGAGGATGAGCGGCGCAGCGGTCTCGCGGCCCAGCGCGGGCTCGTCCTCGGGGCGCGGGCGCACGGGTTGCGCGTGGTCGGTCCGAACTGTCTCGGTGTGGTGAATACCGACGCCACCGTCCGCCTCAACGCATCGCTGGCCCCGTTGCCCCCGCTGAGCGGCAGCGCCGGCTTCTTCTGCCAGTCCGGCGCGCTCGGTGTTGCGGTGCTCGGTGAGGCCGCCCGGCGCGGGCTCGGCATCTCCACGTTCGTCTCGGCCGGAAACCGGGCCGACGTCTCCGGCAACGACCTGCTGCAGTACTGGGAAACGGATTCCGCAACCGAAGTCGTCCTGCTGTACCTCGAGAGTTTCGGCAACCCTCGCAAGTTCGCCAGGCTGGCACGGCGCCTGGGCCGCACCAAGCCGATCGTTGCGGTGAAGAGCGGCACCGGCTCGGTAGTTGCCGGGTTGGCCCAGACGACGGTCGAGGTTCCCGAGACGAGTGTGCGGGCCCTGTTCGAGGCGTCCGGTGTCATCCGCGTGGACACCTTGGGAGACCTGTTCGACGTCGCGTTGCTGCTGGCCTCACAACCGTTACCCGCAGCCGGCCGCGTCGCCGTGGTGGGCAATTCGACGGCTCTGGGAGTACTCGTCTCCAATGCCTGTGCCGCCGAGGGACTGTCCTTGGCGCGCCTTGACGATGTCGGAGTTGACGCCTCGCCGCGGGAGTTTCGCGCGGCGCTGGCGAGCGCGGTCGAGGACGCGGACGTTGATGCGGTCGTGGTCGTCTTCGTTCCGCCCCTGCAACGCACCTCAGGGGAAGCGGTCGCGGCCGAGGTGCGAGAGGTGGCCGCCACCGGTGGCAAGCCGGTGCTGTCGACGTTCCTTGGATTCGAGGGGGTTCCCGGAGCGCTCGCGGTCGATGGCCGCTCGTCTCCCACTCGGGGATCGGTGCCGTCCTACCCGACACCGGAACGCGCCGTCCGTGCCCTCGCCCGTGCCGTCCGTTATGCCTCGTGGCAACGTCGCCCACCAAGCACGGTGCCCGAGCTCGAGCGACTCGATCTGACTGCCGCGCGGTCGGTTATCGAGTCGGCGCTCGTTCTCGCCCCTGACGGCGGCCTGCTCGACCCCGACCGGACCGTGGCGTTGCTCGTGTCGGCGGGACTCGAGCCGCCGCATCCCAGCCGGGCGCGCGGTGTGGAAGTGCAAATGGCCGTCTTTGACGACCAGTCATTCGGTGCGTTGGTCTCCTTCGGCCTGGCAGGCCTGGCCACCGACCTGCTCGGCGACCGTGCGTACGCGGCCGTGCCGTTGACGATCGCGGACGCGGCGGAGCTGATCGAAGCGCCCCGTGCCGCGCCGTTGCTGCACGGCTACGGCGGTGGACCGCAGGTGGACATCTCCGCACTCGCCGATCTCGCTCTGTGCCTGTCGGCGTTGGGTGACACGCTTCCCGAGATCACCGATTGCCGTGTGGTCGCGATCGCGACTGCTCGTGGCCTGCACGTGACGAGCGCGACGGTGCGGGTTGGGCGTCCAACCGCGCGCGGTGACACTGGACCGCGCCGCCTGCGCGGACTCTAGGGCTTTGCCGGCCTCCAGGCCGGTGGGACGTGCCTCGAGGACTGGCTGAGCTCGGGTTACGAGCGGGCCGGCGAGCCGCTGTTCGCACCAGGCGTGACGGGGATTGCGCGGGCTTCCCCGAGCAACGGCCCGAGGCTGGCTGGCGGCGACCAGTTGTAACGCACTGCCGTGCCGTTCGTCACGGGCAGGTTGCACGGATTCTGCAGCACGTGCGCTTCGACCGGCGCCATGACGGTTCCGTCGGGCCTCGCGGCGATCATGACGAGCAGCTTGCCTTGGGCTGTGAGGTAGAGCGGGCAGGCGCCAGGTGCCGTAGATTTCGACGCGCTGTCGAGGCTAGCGGCGAGCCGCGCCGCCGCGGCGCCACGAAGCACCGTGCTGAGCGGATGACCCCCCGATTCGACCGGGCCGCCCCCGGTTTCTGGAAAGACGCAGATCGTCATGGCCGAAACGGCGCCGTCGAACAGGGAGGCGCCCGCGGTGTTCGGCACTGTCAGCTGGGGCAGCGTCACAGGGCACCCGGGCGCGGGTGCGAGGGCCGCGGTCGGCTGCTGGCCGTTCTGGCCGTTCGCGTTCCCGCTGAAGCTGGATCCGGGGAGCGACGGGCTCGCTCCTGCCGCGACCTTCGGAGGACCCACAGCCGCGCCTCGGCTGGTACTCGTCGAGTGGCTCTGGCTGCTGCCGAGCGCCATACCCCCCGCCACCCCGATGCCGGCAACCACCGCGACCACCGCCGCGACCGAGCCATATCTCACCCGGCGCTCGCGACGCACGGCCTGCGCCCGTGAGATCACGGCATCGGGATCGATGCCCGGGCCCTGTCCGCTCTGCAGGGCGGCACGGAGTTGATCTTCGGTGGGGCTCATTCAGATTCACCTCCAGCTGCGACGCCGGCCTCGATCCGCAGGTGCGCCAGCGCCCTGGCGCACGTGCTCTTGACGGTGCCCAACGGCATTCCGAGCGCCGCGGCGGTCTCCTGCTCGGACTGATCGCAGTAGTACCGCAGCACCACTACGGCGCGCTCGCGGGGCGCCAACTCTTGCAACATCCGGCGCAGTTCGTCGCGCTCGTCGGACTCGTTCAGCGCGTCGTGACCGGGCGTCTCGGGCAGGACTTCGGTCGGTCGCTCTCCCCGCCACCTTCGGCGGGTCGCGTCGATGTGCCCGGTCACGAGCGCCCGACGCGCGTACGCGAGCGGAGCGTCTATCCGGTCCCACTTGAGGTACACCTTCGTCAACGCCGTTTGCACGAGATCCTCACCGCGATGATGGTCGCCCGTCAGCAAGCGCGCGGCATGCAGCAGCGTCACGCCGTTCGTCTCGACGAACGCGCGAAACGCGGCCTCGTCGCGCACGCGATGCCCTTCTGCTCAGGCCTCTGGCTGCTCCCGAGAGGTAGACGCTTCGGACGGACTGAAAAGTTCGCGGTACATGAGCCTATGCTCGATCCCGGTCTCGGCCTGCGTGTAGAGCTGGCCCTCCCCCACGAAGCCCAGCCCAGCGTAGAAGCCAATTGCTGACGCGCGGGCCTCGCACCACAGTAGGCGGCCGCCGCGGGCTCGGACCTCGCTGATGGCCGCCGCTACGAGCCGGGTGCCGACTCCGCGCCCCCGGTACTGCAGCGCGGTGGCCATCCCGCGCAGTTGCTACTTCGGTGCCTCGGCGGGACAACTCGAGCCGGTGCACGCCTGCGGGTCCGGATGCGAGTCGGTGCACCCGTGCGCGTCCGGATGCGAGTCGGTGCACCCGTGCGCGTCCGGTTCGGGAATTGGCTGCGCGTACCTGCTCGGGTACGGGAGGGGGTATGGGCGCGGGAGGGGGTATGGGCGCGGGAACAGCGCGCAGGCTCCGACGACCGCTGCCTCGATCTCGACCGCCAGATGCAGAATCTCCGGCTCGCGGTCGCCATGCATCGGCGTGCCCTGTGCCCAGTTGGGGCGCAGGATCGCGCGGCGCAACTCGCTGGTGACAGCGCCCTCGACGACGCGGACGATCACGACCCGGGTTTGTACACCATCAGGAAAACGATGGTGACAAAAATGGCGGCCACACCTGCTCCGGAAACCGCGACCCGGGTCGTGAGCGGCGCCACAGATTTCTGCTCGCCGATCTGCCTCGTCGCCTGGTCGAGTGTCGGTGCGATCACTGCCGAGGTCAGGGCGCCCGCGAGGACCCACAGCAGCGCTGACAGCCAGATCCAGGTATCGCTGAACTGCGCCACCCGCTTGCCGCCGTCCTTCGATGTCGCCACGCCTACGCCGAAGATGATTACCAGCACCGACGCGCCGGAGTAGATGCGGGCCATGCGGGCGGCATACGCGGTGGCGTGCGCATCTGCCTGCCGCAGCCCCCGTGTTGCGGTGGTCACCGCGTGGACCAATGGGCCCACGGTGAAGATCGCGAAAATGAGGTGCAGCGCGAACAAGATGCGAAACATTGCCCGAGGTTAACCGGTAGGGCTGCTGCGGTGCGTTGAGTTTGTTCCGCGTCGCGCGCTTCGGTGTGCCCGTCTTCCCCGCCGAGATCGCGAGCGGCGGACACGTTTTCCTGCGATCTCGGCGGGGAAGAGGTGCGTGCGGCGGGCGTGCAGTGTGGGTGCCGGCGGCCGCCCTTGTGCTGTCGCCTGTGGATAACGCAAGCGCGTTCCGTTGAACTTCGGCAGCATCGGCGCACGTGGATGTCGAGGCTCCCGACCCGGATTGGTTCCTGGATAACGTCATCGTCCCGGCCGGTTGGAACCGGCGTGCGATTGGACCGGCGTTGGCATGGCAAGGCGAGTGGCAAGCCGACTTCAACCGAATCCTGCGGACCCCGGGTGAGGCACCGCTGCGGCGTTCGCTGGAGCAGGCCTGCCGGCAGGGTTTCGTGTTGACGCGGACGCAGGCTCGTTCGCTGGGTATGTCGGACGGGACGATTCGCGGACTTGTCGGCCGCGGCACTTGGCAGCGGGCAGCCTATGGGGTACTCAGCGTCCTGGCGTCCGAAACCACCGGCGGGTCCGGACCTGATGCGACCGGTTACGAGGTCCGCGCTCGCCTTGACAGACGGCGTCACGCCCTCGCCGCCACCGCGAGTGCCCTGGTACATCCGGGACAGGTCCCATCCGGCGCAAGCGCCGCGATATTGCACGGTCTCCCGGTGCGGGCGGTGCCACACATGCCCGAAGCCACGTGCACCCAGGGCGGCGCCACCCTTGGGCGCCGCACCCAGGCGTTGGTACGCGGAGCCACGCTCGGTCCCCCTGATCTCACGAAGTGGTTCGGAGTAAGCGTGACCAGCATCGCGCGCACCATCGTCGACGTCGCTCGTCACGATGATCGGAGTGGCTTGATGGCCGCCGACGCTGCGCTTCGAGAACGGCTCGTATCCTTGGCCGAGATTCTTGCCGTGGTGGCCCAGAGTGCGGGGTGGCCGGGAATTCGACGAGCGCGCGAGGTGCTCCAACTCACGAGCGCGCTGGCCGAGTCGCCCTTGGAGTCGATCACGCGCCTCGCCCTGCACGACTCAGGTATGCCGCCTCCTGAGCTGCAGGCCGTCGTGGCCGACCCCGAACTCGGCAAGAACTACCGCGTCGACTTTCTGTGGCGTCAGCAACGGCTGGTGCTTGAGGCAGATGGCAGGATCAAGTACTCCGGCGGCGAGCTGTGGCGCGAAAAGGAGCGGGAACTGAGGCTGGCTCGGCTCGGTTTTCGCGTACAGCGAGTCATCTGGGATGACGTCGAACGAAATTGGCAGCCGACCCTTGATCGGATCCGGTGGGCGCTCGCATCTTCCCCGCTGGGATAGCTCGTAGAACTCAAGAAATCTCACCGGCTCAGCGGGGAAGCGGGAGGTGTCAGCGGGCAAGCGGGAGGTGAGCGCGGGCAGGCGGGAGGTGAGCGCGGGCAAGCCGGAGGTGAGCGCGGGCAAGCCGGAGGTGAGAGCGGACAAGCGGGAGGTGACAGCGGTGGCCCGGCTCAGCTGGCCTCGCGCCGCCGGCCGCGCCGCGAGCGCAGGTAGTCCGCGACGACGTACTCGCCGAGCGAACCGGGCTTTGGCAGGAAGACTCGGCCGCCATTTCGGCGACCGACCTCGTGCATGAAATCGACCAGCCGCGGGTCGTCGTCCAGCATGAAGACATTGATCTTCGCACCGCGCCGCGTACAGCGCTCGACCTCGGCCAGGGTGGCGGCAATGGTCGCCTGCGTGGGCGGCCACGCGAAGTCGGCGAATCCGTCCGGGGCCAGGTGTGCGGTGGGTTCGCCGTCGGTGATGACGAGGATGACCGGCTCTGCGTTGCGGTGCTTGTCGAGGTGGCGGCGCGCCAGCATGAGCGCGTGTTGAAGATTGGTGCCCTGCACGCGATCCCAGTCGTGCTCGACGAGGGCGCCGGCCGATACGACGCGCGCGTAGTCGCTGAATCCGATGATCTCGATCGCGTCCTGCGGATATTTGGTCGTGACAAGCGCGTGCAGCGCGAGTGCCGTCGTCTTCGCCTCGCCCCAGGTACCGCGAAGCTCCATCGAATAGGACATGTCCACCAGCAAGGCGATCGCCGCCGATGATCGGCGCTCGGTTTCGACGACCTCGAAATCCTCCGCGTCGAGCCCGAACTCGGTCCGCGATGAGGCAGTGCGCACCACCGCGTTACGCACGGTGCGCACGACGTCCAGAGGCTGCTCGTCGCCGAATCGCCATTCCCGGCTCGAACCCGTGACCTCGCCCGCGGCACCCGCGTCGCGGACGTCGTGGCTGCCCCGGCCCCGCGATTCGAGGACGGCGAACACCCGCCGAAGCGCGGTGGCACCCAGCCGCCGCAAGGCCCGCGGCGTGAGCTTGAGCCCATCGCCGCCAGGTTCGACGTAGCCCTGCTGACGGAGCTCGCGCTCGATGCGCCGCAGCTGCGCCATGTCCTCGACGGCCTGGCGGCCGAGCGCTTGCTCGATCAGTTCCTCGTCGATGTCCTCCAGGCTCGCACCGGGGTAGTCCTGACCGAGCAGATCATCGAGTTGCTCGAGATCAGCGAGTTCGGCCAGGGCGCCGGTCGCATCGGAGTAGCCCAGCGCCTCGTCGCCATCCATCCGTTGCCGCCCACCCCAGCGCAGGTCGGGACGCGCCGAACGCAGGCCCCGCTGCAGCCGGTCCATCTCAGCCGCGAGCCCCGATTCGCCCATCGCCTGCGCCATCAGGTCGCCGAGCTCAGCGCGCTGCTGCGGGGTCAAGGAGTCCATGAGGCGCGCCGCGGCCGCCGCGCGCCGTGCCAGCGTGTCGATGAGTTCATCGAGGTTGGCGGGATTCTCGGGAAAGAAGTCGCCGTACTGCTGCATGAACTCGTCGAACTGGCCCTGGGTGTGCTCGCCGCGGGCGTCGGCGTCGAGCATGTCATTGAGCGCGCCCATCATCTCCCGCACGCGCGCCAAGGCCTCCGGACTCGCGTTCTGCAGGGCATCACGCATGCCCGCGAATTGCGCGTCCAGGACCTCCGAGCGCAGCAGTTGCTGGATCTGCTCGTAAGTCTGGCGGGCCTGCGGCGAGGTCCACTGGTACTCGGCGAGCTGGCGGACCGCTCGCGCAGTGTCGGCGGGCAGCGCATCCAGCTCGGACTCGGCCATCCGCGCGGAGTCGTCTGGGATCGGGAACAAGACTTGGCGCTCTTGGTCCAGCGCCTGATCCAGCAGTTCGCGGACCTGCTTCAAGGTGCCGTCGAGCTGCCCGCCGCGACGTAACTCGCGCGCGCGCTCGCGAGCCTGGCGGCGCAGGGAGTCCAGGCCGGCACGATCGCGGGATCCCTTTCGCAGCAACCGATTCAGGGCGTTTCGCGGCGACGCTCCGCCGAGGACGTCATCGCCCAGCTCGTCGAGCGCGGCGCGGATGTCAAACGGTGGCTCCAGCGGGTCGGGGCCACCGTGCCAGGCGCCGTAGCGAATGCTCATCGTGAACGAGCGCTCATTGGCCGCTCAGCCTCCGTACACGGTTCTGGAGCCGTCTGAGTCCTTCGCCAGCCGCTTGTTCAGGTGCAGCCCTTCCATGGCGAACTCGAGCGCGGCCGCCGCAAGCCCCACAGCCGCCGGACCCTCGCCGATGCCCTCGGGCTCCAGCCGATCCAGCAGAGCCGACAGGACGGGTACGGGTCCGATCTGGGCTAGCAGCGTCTCCGCCGCGGCGACGTCCCCGGTCAGCACGGTGAGGCCACCGTCGAACTTCTCCTGCAGGGGGCGCAGGTCGAGGCCGGCCAACAGCGAGCGGTAGGTCTCGGCGATCGCCCGCCGCAGTAGGTGCTCCAAGACCTCGAATTCCCGGCCCTCGTCGGCGTCATCAAACTCCACCTTCCCGCGCGAAGCCGGGATCACGCTGGGCAAGTCCGACACCCGGGCCACGGCGACCACCTCGCCGGTGATCGCGGCGCGGCGCACCGCCGACGCCGCAACGGTCTCGACCGCGGCAATGGCAAAGCGAGCCGAAACACCAGAACGCTGGTCGACCTGCGGGGCGTCGCGGACCGCCCTGGCGAAGCGGGCGACGATCTCGAGCAGGTGAGCCGGCACCACCGGCGCACCGTGCGCCACCACCGTATCCGAGCCGGAGTCTGACCACAGCACCGCCGCCTCCTGGGCGACGAGCGCGAGTTCATCGGCAAGCTCGAGCGGATAGTGGGTCCGCACCTCGGCGCCGAACCGGTCCTTCAGGGGGGTGACGATGCGACCGCGGTTGGTGTAGTCCTCTGGGTTCGCGCTAGCGACCAGGAGCAGATCCAGCGGCAGCCTCAACTGGTATCCGCGCACCTGAATATCGCGCTCCTCGAGAACGTTCAACAACGCGACCTGGATGCGCTCGGCGAGGTCGGGCAACTCGTTGACGGCGATGATGCCGCGGTTGGTCCTGGGCACCAGGCCGTAGTGGATCGTCTCGGGGTCGCCCAGCGTGCGGCCCTGGGCAACCTTGATCGGGTCGACATCGCCGATGAGATCGCCCACGGACGTGTCCGGCGTGGCCAGCTTCTCGCCGTATCGCTCGCTGCGGTGCTTCCACGCCACCGGCGTCAACTCACCCTCGACGGCGACAAGGGCGATGCAGCGTGCGCACACCGGCCCGTAGGGGTGATCGTTTATTTCGCACCCGGCGATGACCGGCGTCCACTCGTCGAGCAGCCCGACCAGGGTGCGGATCAGGCGCGTCTTGCCCTGGCCACGTTCGCCGAGCAGCACGATGTCGTGCCCGGCGAGCAATGCGCGCTCCACCTCGGGCACTACGGTGTCGTCGAAACCGACGATGCCGGGCAGTGACGGTTCTCCTGCTGCCAGGCGCGTAATCAAGTTCTGGCGGATCTCAGCCTTCACGCCGCGGTGGATGTGCCCGGACGAGCGAAGGTCAGCGGTGGTGGCGATGGCGGGAGCAGTCACTCGCTCGACGCTACGTCGCCCGCCGCCGCGCCGCCACGTCAGTTCTGCGAATCGCCGCTGTCAAGTCTGGGATGACTGCGAGGCTGCGTCGCTCCACTGGTCTCACATGCAAGGCTGGGGCGATGAGCGCGAAGGAGTCCTCCGCCGTCATCGACGAGCTCGACGCTCGGCTGCTGCGCGAGCTGGATGCTGCCCCCAGGGTCGGTGTGCTCGAGCTGTCGCGACGCCTGGGCGTGGCAAGGGCAACCGTGCAGGCTCGCCTGGATCGCCTTGTTCGACGGGGTGTCATTTCCAGCTTCGCGCCAACGATCGACCCGGACGCCTTGGGCTATCAGGTGACAGCCTTCGCGACGCTGGAGATCCGCCAAGGCCGCGGGGCGCAGGTCTTGGATCATCTCAGGCAGATCCCGGAAGTCCTCGAAGTGCACACGATCACCGGCCAAGGTGACATGCTCTGCCGCTTGGTCGCCCGATCCAACGGTGACCTACAGCACGTGATAGATCGCGTCACCGAGTTCGCGGAGATCGTGCGAACCTCGACGGTCATCGCGCTGTCCAACCCGATCTCGCACCGGGTACTGCCCCTGGTCAGCCGTTGAACGGCTTTGCCGACACCAAGGTGACCTTGATCCGCTTACCGGTGGGGGCCTCGTATTCGACGGTGTCACCCTCGCTCGCGCCGGTGAGGGCAATACCTAGCGGCGACGCCGCCGAGTAGACCTCGACGCCGGCCGTCTCGGCCTCCTCGCGCGAACCGATCAAGAACCGCTCGATGTCGCCGTCGTCGGAGAATCGCACTTCGACGACGGTGCCGGGTCCGGCGACGCCGTTGCGCGACGGGGCTTCGCCGACCTTCGCCTCGCGCAGCAGGGTCTGCAGCTGGAGGATTCGGCGCTCCTGCTTACCCTGTTCCTCCTTCGCGGCGTGGTAGCCGCCATTCTCCTTCAGGTCGCCTTCCTCGCGCCGGTCGTTGATCTCCTTCGACATCACCGGCCGGTTGGCGATGAGCTCCTCCAGCTCGCGGGACAGGCGGTCGAAGGCATCCTGGGTTAGCCAGGTGAGCAGGGCATCGTCGGTGGCGGACACGGAGGTACTCCAAATGTTCGGGCTGCGTAGAGCGGGTCTGGCATTGGACCAAGCGTCGAACGTAACACCGGGCGCCCCCAAGGGGCCAAATCGTATTTGCCTCGGCCGCGGGCAAAGGATGTCAGGGCATCGGTGACAATGGAGTGGTGACGAGCCCCGAGCCCCTGCGTTTGATGGCAATACACGCGCATCCGGACGACGAATCGAGCAAGGGCGCCGCCACCATGGCCCGATACGTCGATGAGGGCGTGGACGTGCTCGTCGTCACGTGCACGGGGGGAGAGCGGGGCAGCATTCTCAATCCCGCCCTGCAGAACCGGCCTGAGATCGAGGAGAACATCGCCGAGATACGGCGGCTGGAGATGGAACGAGCCCGCGCGATTCTGGGTGTGCAGCAGAGCTGGCTGGGCTTCGTCGATTCGGGGCTGCCCGAGGGTGATCCGCCGCCGCCGCTGCCGGAGGGCTGTTTCGCACTCACCTCGATCGACGAGGGCGCGCGGCGGTTGGTCGCCGAGATTCGCCGGTTCCGTCCCCACGTCGTCACGACCTACGACGAGAACGGCGGCTACCCGCATCCGGACCATATCCGGACCCACGAGATCTCCATGGTCGCCTTCGACGCCGCGCCGGACCCGGAGGCCTTTCCCGATACCGGTGAGCCTTGGCAACCGCTCAAGCTCTACTACGACGTCGGGTTCAGCGCGGGCAAGATCAAGGCGTTGCACGAGGCAATCCTCGCGCAGGGCCTGAAGTCGCCGTTTGACGAATGGCGCGAGCGCCGCGAACGGTGGGGCGAGATGCGCGAGCCCACCATCACTACCATGATCAACGTCGCCGACTGGTTCGAACGGCGCGACGCCGCACTGCTCGCCCATGCCACCCAAGTCGATCCGAACGGGTGGTTCTTCTCGGTTCCGCTCGACCTGCAACGGCGGGCTTGGCCAACCGAGGACTTCGAGCTGGTCCGCTCGATGGTCGACTCCACCATCCCCGAGGACGATCTGTTCGCGGGTGTGCGCGAGAAGGTGACTGCGTGAGCGCGATCTATCTCGCGAGCACGCTGCTCGCCGATGACGAAACCAAGAAGTCGGGCCCGATCGGGCTAGCCGTCATCCTGGTGCTCTGCATCGCCTGCTACTTCCTGTTCAAGTCGATGTCGAAACACCTTCGGAGGGTTCGCGAGGGGTTCCCCGCTGAGCCGCGCCCATCCGCGACCCCAGCTGGGTCCGCGACAGTTACGGCAGCTGGGTCTGCGACCGGTCCGGCGGCTGGGTCTGCGACAAGCACGGCAGCTGGGTCTGCGACCGGTCCGGCAGCTGGGTCTGCGACCGGTCCGGCGGCTGGGTCTGCGACCGGTCCGGCGGCTGGGCGTGCCCTCGGCGCACCGCCCGCGCCATCGGCAAATTCATCGGGAGACTCTCCGGTCGTGCAGCGGGGCGATCAGCGGGGCGATCAGCGGGCCGAGCCGCACGACGCATAGCGGAGCACCAACGCCCGCGCGCTCTGGGCGATCAAGTCCCTGAGCTCGGTCGGCTCGAGGACTTCGACATCGGCGCCCAATTGCAGCAGGGCATGGTGCGCGTGGCGCACCGACTCGATGGGCAGCGTCGTCTGCGCCCACCCCTCCGAGTCCGGCTCGCTCATGGATCGGTGCGCTGCTCGTGCCGCGATCGAGCCGACTAGGAACAGCAGCTGACGCCCAGCTTCGGACAGCCGGATCGTCGCGCTCTCCCGGTACACCCGGCGCTCGTAACCGCGCTGGTATGCGGCCCACTGCTCCTGCAGATCGAACCCGTCAGGGCGCTCGAAGGGCTCATCGAGCACCGCGGCACTCAAGACCCTCGACAGGCGGTAGGTGCGCGGCCCGTGACGGTCATGATCGTCGGGTACCGACGCGACCAGGTACCACGTGCCGGCCTTCAGCACGAGGCCGAGTGGTTCGAGCCGGCGCCCGACCACCTCACGGTTGGCGCGCTCGTAACGCACCTGGACGCGGCGCTGGGCCCACACCGCCTCGGCAATCGCGGGCAGGTACTTCGGCGCCTCACTTTCGCGCAGCCAACCCGGCGCATCCAGATGGAACCGGTCCCGGATGCGGGCCGCGCGCTCGCGCAGCTCCGGCGGCAGCGCGGCGAGCAGTTTCAGTTGCGTGGCCGCCAGGACGCTGCCCAACCCGAGGTCCGCGGCGGCGCCGGGCAATCCCGACAGGAACAGGGCATCTGCCTCGTCGGGCGTTAGCCCGGTCAATTTCGTCCGGTAGCCGTCGAGGAGCTGGAATCCGCCGGTCCGTCCGCGACTGGCGTAGATCGGGATGCCCGCCGATCCGAGGGCCTCGACGTCCCGGTACACCGTGCGCACCGAAACCTCGAGTTCGTCAGCGAGCTCCTGGGCGCTGACCTGGCCCCGGACATTGAGGAGCAGCAGGATCGACAGGAGCCGCCCGGCGCGCACGAGGACATTGTGCTCCGATACCTGACATCGCTTGTCAGGTATCGATGAGAGCGTGGGCACACCCGAGCCGAGGAGCCCACATGTCCACCTATCCGAATCGCGCTGTCGCAACCGTGACCGCCAGGTCGTGGGAGGAGTCGCGTGTCGCCGAAGCCGATTCCTCGCACGCCATCGCCCGCGCGACATTCACGACGACCTACGGCGGAGACATCGAGGGCGAATCCATCTGCGCGTTGCTGATTTCCTACCTCGCCGGCGATCCGGACAAGCCGGAGACTCTCGAAGGCCCCTATGTCGGGTACGAGCAGGTCAGCGCCACGCTGGGCGAGCGCAGCGGAACATTCGTCCTCTCGGCCAGCGGCGAGCACACCGGGGGCGTGGCGCGGACCGAGGTCGTCGTGGTGCCCGGATCGGGAACCGGTGAGCTGCGCGGCCTCGTCGGTGCCGGAAGCTATGCGGCCGGGACGATGGAGTACAGCTTGAGGTTGGACTATGACTTCGAGCCAGGAGCGCCGTGAAGACGAAGAGCGCCGTGAAGGCGACCCGCGCGCAGGTGATCGCCTACCGGGTCGCCTCCCAGGGCTTGCACCGCGACACCGCCACCGCGGGAAAGCTTGGCGTGCTCGACATCGGAGTCCAGGACTCCAGCGTGGACGGTGCCCGGCTGGCCTTTGACGCCCGGCTGGCCAAGCCGCTGCCGGCTTCATCGATCGGTCCCGGCAAGCCGCTGGCGCTCACCTGGTCGCTGCGCGGAGCCCCTTACGTGCACCGGCGCGCGGACCTGAACCAACTGGCCGCCGCGCTGTGGCCGCTCTCGGAGCCCGACGCGGCCGGACGGCTCAACGAGACCGGTCCCAGCGTGGCCCGCGCGGGCATCCCCGCCCTCGAGCAGTGGGCGGTGGCGGTGGAAGCCATGCATGAGGTCGTAACCAAGCCCATGGGCAAGGGCGCCGCGAGCACTGCCGTCACCCGGCGCATCCCGCGACAGATGTGGCGCGACTGCCGCGGGTGCAAGGCGATGCACATCTCCGACTCGGCGATGCGACCCGCTGCGCTCACCGCCGGGCTGGAGATCGAACCGGGGTCCTCGCCCCCGGTTCTGTTGCCGCGCCCGCGAGCCGTCGTGCCTGCGGGTGTCGACGTCGCGGGCGTGCTGAAACTGATCAAGGCCTACCTCACCCTGCTCGGCCCGGCGGCGCCCGGGGACGCGGCAGGCTACCTGGACGCCCGGCGGGCGGATGTCCAGGACATCTGGCCATCTGACCTGGTCGAGGTCACCGTGGACGGCCGAACCGGGTGGCTACCAGCTGATCGGGTCGCCGCGCTGGAGAAGGCGCAGCCGGCGGACCTGGTGCGCCTGCTGGGGCCATTCGATCCGTACGTTCAGGCGCGCGATCGCGAGTTGATCGTTCCCGACAAGGCCTTGCACAAGACGTTGTGGCCCGTACTCGGCCGCCCAGGCATCCTGCTCGTCGGGGGCGAGGTCCTCGGAATCTGGCGCCCGAAGGCGGCCGGGGTGAAGCTCACGGTCGCTGTGGAGGCGTTCGCGCCGCTGCCCGCCTCGGCTTGGACGCAGATCGAGGCTGAGGCCGAACGCGTCGGCGCTGTGCGCGGGGCGCGCGACATTCGGCTCACCCGCGCCGGCTAGCGCCCGCATCCAGCGGTAACACGCGCCGACCTGGCTCACTCCGGGTCCGGTCGGCTCCGGGTGGATTTCAGCCGACCGCGCTGCTTCTTCGCGTCGATCCGGCGCTGGCGAGCCGCCCGAGAGGGTCGCGTGGGGCGGCGGGCCGGCGCTGGTGGCGCGAGCGCATCGATGAGCAGCACGGTCAACCGCGCTCGCGCGGCGGTCCGGTTCTGCAGTTGCGAACGGTGCTCGGAGGCCGCGATCGTGAGGACGCCGTCCACCAGGCGCCCTGACAGGCGGTCCAGCAGTCGTTCCCGCTGCTGTTCGCCCAAGGCGCCCGACGAGCCAACGTCCCAACTCAGCTCGACCCGGCTGTCAGTGGTGTTCACCGATTGCCCGCCGGGGCCGGACGACCTGCTGAACCGTTCGACGAGCTCAGCATCGGGAATGATCAGCCCGTCCGGCAGGCCGCGGCCCGCCCGCAGGACAAGGTCGGTCATGGCAGGGCGGGAGTTCCTTGCGTCTCGCGCATCCAGGCGGTGATCTCGTCCGGGTCTCGCGGCAGCGAGGCCGACAGGTTCACCGGCTCGCCGTTGGTCACCGCGATGTCGTCCTCGATCCGGACCCCGATCCCCCGCAATTCCGGGGGGACAGTGCGGTCATTGACCTGGAAATACAGGCCCGGCTCGACGGTGAGGACGTAGCCCGCCGCCAGGGTGCCGTCACGATAGACCTCGTTGCGGGCCAGCGCGCAGTCATGCACGTCGATACCGAGCATGTGCGACGTGCCATGCAACGTGTAGCGGCGGAATGTGCCGGCGCCGGGCCTGTCGAGATCATCGGAGCACGCGATGTCGGGGCCCACCGGGAGGATGCCCCACGAATGCAGGTGATCGGCGAGGACCCACATCGCCGCACGGTGCGCTGCGAGGAAGTCTGCGCCGGACTTCACTTCGGCGATCCCGGCCTCCTGCGCCTCCAGCACTGCTCGGTAGACCTGCAACTGTGCCGGTGTCCACTGTCCGTCCACCGGCATAGTCCGCGTGATGTCGGCGGTGTAGAGATGCCCGGTTTCGATCCCCATGTCGGCGAGCAGCAGGTCACCGGCGTGGACGGTCCCGTGGTTGCGCCACCAGTGCAACGTCGTGGCGTGCCGGCCGGAGCCGACGATGCTCGTGTAGCCGACGTCGTTACCTTCCAGGCGGGCCCGGCGCCAGAACGTGCCTTCCAGCCACCGCTCCCCGCGCAGGTCGGCTCGATCGAGAACGTTGGGTAGCTCGCGCACCACGTCGGCGAATCCCCGCCCGGTCGCGTCGCAGGCCTCTTGCAGTCGGCTCAGTTCCCATTCGTCCTTCGTGAGGCGAGCCTCGTCGAGGACTTGACTGAGCCGCTCGCCGCGGGCGCGAGGGAGCAGGGCATCGACGCTCGGGTCGAGGCCGGTGAGCAACGCGGCCTCAGCATCGCGGTACTGGGCGAGGTGATCGTGCAGCGCGGCGAGGGGGCGCACGGTGATACCGAGTGTCGTGGCGGTGTCCTCGACGCTGGGGACGTTGCCGACCCACACGGCCCCGTGGGCGCGATCGGTGAAGTACGCGAGCTCGCCGGCCTGGGCGAACTCGCGGACGTACAACGTGCTGTGATGGCCCGGCTGCCCCGTGGCCAGGGGAGTCATGACCAGGACCGCGTCGGCGGCGGTCTCTCCCGTCATCCACGCGAAGGAGCTGGCGGCCCGGAAGGGATATTCCGTGTCGTTCGCCCGAACGATCAGGGTGCCGGCGGGGACGACGACCAGCTGGCCCGCGAACTCGCGCGAGATCGCGTCGCGCCGTTTCGCGGTGTAGGAGGCGACATCGGCACGGGCCGGGTGCGGCATCGGCGGCGCCGGGTCCCAGTCGGCGGCGATCGCCGCGCGCAGATGCTCTGGCATCGGCAGGTCGTAGGAGTTCGACGCGGTAGGGGAGTTCGACGACGCGGCAGGGGAGTTCGACGCGGTAGGGCTCTCCTCGGACATATCCCGAGTCTAGGCCGAGGCGCGGGCTCCCA
Organism: Actinomycetota bacterium; assembly: GCA_030775825.1. GTDB lineage: Bacteria > Actinomycetota > Actinomycetes > Mycobacteriales > Jatrophihabitantaceae > JALYIL01. Next base: position 3,135 of record JALYIL010000004.1, on the reverse strand, counting down.
TTCTGAATCGTTCAGGGTGCTGGGCCGGTGCGTTCGATCATTGCCCGAGCAGCGTTACGCCGTGGCGTGGGTCCGAACGAACTCGGTGATGTGTTCGGCCAGGACTATGGGCTGGTCCTCGGGCACGAACGTGTAGGAGTCCGGGATCTGCACCAAGGTGGCGGCAGGCAGCACAGCGGCCAGTCTCCGAGCGTGCTTGACCGGGAACACCCGATCCTCGCTCGCCCAAGCTAGCAAGACCGGTTTCGTGAAGCGTGGCAGTGCCGCGCCCGCGGCGAGAGTGTGCCGCTTGTGTACGCCGCGCAAGAAGCGGGTCAGGTCTGCTCGGACGGCAGCGCTGTGGCGGGCCGGGGAGAGGTAGGAGTCCATGAACTGCTTCGGGATCGCCCGCTTCGACAGCAGGCCGAATGCGATGGGCAGGCGTTGCGCCGAGTGCACGCGCAAGCCCTGGATGAGCAGCCACGCGGCGCCGGGCACGCGGGCGAGCAGGGGGAGGAGCGCGAACATGGGCGGGAAGAAGTGTTCGAAGCTGTCTGACGGCGTCAGAACCACGCGCCCGATCCGCTCGGGGTGCTGGGTCATCAGGATCTGTGTGAGCGCGCCACCGGTGTCATTGGCCACGATGGTGACGTCGCGAAGGTCGAGGCGCTCCAGGAACTCGGCGATCATCGCGGCCACGCCGGGCGGGGTGAGGTCACCGTCCGGCACGGCCAGCTCGTGTGCGCCTAGGGGCCAGTCCGGGGTAATGCAGCGCAGACCCGAGGTGTGCAATGCGCTCACCACGTTGCGCCACAAGTCGCCGTTGACGAGCAAGCCGTGCACGAACAGGACCGGTGAGCCCGCGCCTGTCTCCGCGGACCCCGCGCCTGTCTCCGCGGACCCCGCGCTTCGCTCCCGGTAGCGGATAGTCGCGCGGGTGAGGGCGACCTCGTGTTCATCGCCGAGTTCTGAACTACGGGCCATGGACATCCCCTTGGACTGTGATCCGGTTCCGTTACGTATATACGAAGCATGCGAGACCAGCGGGGCAGCCTCCTCATATCGATGGTGATGCTGTAGTCAGGCCATCGAGTCGATGATCAGGGCCAGATCTTCCGGGGTGGTCAACGGGTTCACGATGGCGAATCGAGTGCATACCCGTGCGGCGTGCCTGGTCGGCGTCACGAATGCCACCTGAGCAGCGAGCATGCGAGCGGTCCAGGCCGCATAGTCAGCTTCGTCCCAGCCCAGCCGCTCGAAGATCAGCACGGTGAGATCCGGCTCGACCACCAGCCGCAGATGCGGGGCTTCGCGCACGAGCTGCGCCCCCGCCCGCGCCACCGTGAGCGTGCGTTCGACCGCCGCGCAGTAGGCATCGGTGCCGTGCACGGCGAGGGAGAACCAGAACGGCAGGCCACGGGCACGGCGGGTGAGCTGAATGGCGAAATCCGACGGATTCCACTCTCCTTCGACGGTGACCGGATCCAGGTAGCCAGCGTGTTGGGTGTGCGCGGCGCGGGCCTGCACTGGATCGCGATAGATCAAGGCGCACGAGTCGAACGGGGCGAACAGCCATTTGTGCGGGTCGACGATGAAGGAATCGGCCCGCTCGACGCCGTCGAACAGGTGACGCACGCTAGGCGCCGCCAGGCCGGCCCCGCCGTAGGCGCCATCCACGTGCAGCCACCATCCGTGCTCCGAGGCGACGTCGGCGATACCGGCGATGTCGTCGACCACACCGAGGTTGGTTGTCCCGGCGGTGGCTACCACGGCGAAGATCCCGTCCCGCTGCGCGTCCGTCAGCCCCGCCACCGTGGCACGCAGAGCGGTCCCGAGCATGCGCCCGCGTTCGTCGCCGGGTACCTCGATGACGTCGACGTCCATCACGACGGCCAGCGCGTGCTTGACGGAGGAGTGCGTCTGTTCGGTGACCAGCACGCTCCACCTGGGCGGGCGCCGGCCACGCCGGTGCAGCGCGGATTCGCGGGCCGCGACCAGCGCTGAGAGGTTTCCGATGGTCCCACCCTGCACGAACGCGCCACCTGCCTCGGGCGGCAGGCCGGCCAGGTCCGCTATCCAGCGCAGCGCCTGGTTCTCGGCGTAGACCGCGCCGGACCCCTCCAGCCACGAGCCGGCGTAGACGCTGGAGGCGCCGACGAGCATGTCGAATCCGGCGGCCGCCTTCGTGGGGGCGCTGGGGATGAAGGAGAGGTAGCGCTGGTGATCGACGGACAGGCAGGCCGGCCCTAGCACGTCGGCCCACAACCGGAGGGCTTCGTCGCCACCAATACCCCCGGCAACGACCGTCTGCCCCGCTTGCGCCTCGAGTTCCGCGGGCGACAACGGGCGATCGAGCGGGGCTGCCATGGCCAGTCGGTCGAGGCAATAGCCGGCCAGCGCCCGCGCGATCTCGGCGGCGGCGGCGGAATAGGTGTGCACATCGGCCAGGTTAGGGGAACGTGAGCGATTGCTGAGGCGTTAACCGTGTCTACAGGCGGCAGTGGTTCTGTCGTGGCGGAACCGGCGTATGAAGAGAGTCTGATGGCTTAGCCGGCTCCGCTACGGCGACGAGGAGAAGGTACGTGACAACGGTCGAGGAAACATCGTGGGTTCCGCCCACATGGGACGGGGTCGTGCGTCAGCACGCCGACCGGGTGTATCGCCTTGCCTTCCGGCTTTCCGGTAACCGCGCCGACGCGGAGGACCTGACTCAGGAGACCTTCGTCCGGGTCTTCAAGTCGCTTGCCGAGTACACCCCGGGCACTTTCGAGGGCTGGCTGCACCGCATCACCACCAACCTCTTTCTTGACATGGTGCGTCGCCGGCAGCGGATCCGCTTCGACGCGCTGCCCGAGGATGCCGGTGACCGGCTGGCCTCGCGGCAGTCCGGCCCGGAACAGACCTACGAAGAGATGCACCTTGACCCGGAGATCCAGCGTGCCTTGGACCAACTGCCTGCCGATTTCCGCGTCGCGGTCGTGCTCTGCGACCTGGAGGAGCTTTCCTACGAGGAAATCGCGGCAACCCTCGGGATCAAGGTAGGCACCGTTCGCTCGCGCATCCACCGCGGTCGCGTGCTGCTCCGCCAGGCGCTCGCTCACCGCGCGCCCGGCCTGCGCCCGGCCGAGCCCGGTGCCGCGCCGGGGGCCCCGGTGC
>JALYIL010000003.1 GCA_030775825.1 Actinomycetota bacterium | reverse complement strand
GGATCCATCCACTGTAGCCCAGGAGTTCGAGTCCGAAAATGCCCGTCTCGAGGAAATATATTCCTATCATCGCGCCAATCGGGTTGAACTGACCCGGCTGGACGACCGCGGTGCCAAGGAATACGGCAGCCAGGGTTGGCAGCAGGAATGTCGACGACGCCGTCGGATCGTACCCGCCGACCGACGAGATCAGAATGATGCCCGCCAAACCGGCCAGGACGCTCGCGACAATGTAGCTCCCCGCGCGGATACGGTTGACTCGTATACCAGCGAGACGAGCGACCTCGCGGTTTGCGCCGACGAAAAGCATGTGACGTCCAATTGGAGTCCATCCGCACACGTAAGCGAAGAGTACCGCCAGTGCGATCCCATAATAGAACGATATTGGCAGTCCCAAGATATTATACTGTGAAACGTTGTTGAAGGCTTTGCTATTCAACGAGACGGTCGACGACGACGAGATCAGCTCAGCTATACCGACTAGGAGTGTTCCTGTCCCCAACGTAACGACAATCGAAGGTACGCCCAGGCCGACGACAAAAATGGCATTGAGTGCACCGCACGCGGCGCACGCGAGTACTGCCAATAGACAGGACACGAACACATTGACGTGATGAAGTTGCGCAAGTACAGGAACGATCGTGGCCCCAAGGCCCATCACGGATGCAAATGAGAGATCGAATTCGCCGACAAGGAGGGTGGTCAGCACAGAGAAGCACAGGATGACAAGTACCTGTTGGGATCCAAAGATTGCCTGGAGGGAAGCGACGCGTCCGAATTTGCTCGGAGTTATGGCGAGAAATAGCAGGCCCATGAGGACCCAGACGGCGATCAACGCGTACCGATTTGCGAGCATTGCTAGCGTTCCGTTACCGGTCGCTCGACGGAAGCGTGTCTGATGTGGTACGGGAGCCGCCTCCGCGAGTACGCTCTCCTCGGCTACCGAGTTCGCACGGTCATCTGACCCGAGCGGGCTATCTTGGCCGACCCGAGATGTCATGTGCGCTCCTTGGCGTGTTTGTTCGTGCTGGACGAATAGACAACGTCGAGAACGTTTTCCGCGCTAGTCGTACGCACTTCTTCAAGCGGCTGTTCGCTGCTATAAACGAGTATTCGTTCGCAAACTGCGACTAGGTCAGATGCCTCCACGCCGACCATCAACACAGCAATGCCGCTATCGGCCGCTTGGTGGATTGCGCGCAAGATATCCTGCCGTGCTCCGATGTCGACCCCCTGAGTCGGCTCGTGCAGAATCATGATTTTCGGCGCCGTGGTAAGCCACTTGGCTAGCAGAACCTTTTGCTGGTTGCCACCAGACATCTCTTTCACGAGCTGTCGCGGCGCGTTAGGACGGATATCTAGCCTCTCTATTGCCTCTTGCGCTTTCGCTTCTTGCCAGCCGCGGCCGACGAACCACGGTCGACCTTTAGCCTTCAGTGTCGGCAGGCTGATGTTGTCACGGACACTCAGGTCGAAGGCTAAACCGTCGCGATCCCGACGTTCAGGGACGAGAACAATCCCAGCGCGAATGATCGCGCCGACGCCGACGTGAGCCAAGTTCAGCGATCGTGATCCGATTTCGATGGTGCCTCCGATCGCCGGCCGCGCGCCCGACAATAGGTAAGGAATTTCCTCGAATCCGTTGCCGGGCAGGCCCGTCAAACCTACGACCTCGCCTTGGCCAATTGTGAGGTCAAGTCCGCTGACCGATCCCCCGCGCAGGCCCCGGATCCTCACTGCTGCGGTCGTAGGCGCCGACGGGGCGCGCGAAGCGAGCCTAATCACGTCTTTTCCCATCATCCGGCGCGCGAGGTCAGCCTCAGTCGATTCTCGGCTAGACAACCCATTACCAGCAAGACGTCCATCGCGTAACACAGTCACTCGGTCGGTTATCTCGAGGACCTCCTCGAGGTCGTGACTTACCATTAACACCGAGCTCCCGGTCTCAACAACCCGGCGTAGGAGACCGTGGAAGCGTCCGCGTTCAGCCCTTCCGAGCGCCCTTGTGGATTCGTCGAGGATGATGAGGCCTGACCCGGGCACAACGTCGCGCAGCGCTCGTGCGATAGCTACCTCGGCGCGTTCGGCGGCTGAGAGCAGCCCAACTGGGGCGGCCGGATCGATGTGGACCTCCAGCCTCGTGAGGACCCGTTGCGCGATACGGCGCTGTTCCTTCCAGTGGATTCTGCGGCCAAGTCCCGATGTGACGTAGCCGCCGACGCAGATGTTCTCGGCGACCGACAGTTGGTCCAGCAACCCGAGATCTTGGTGCACGACTGACATACCAGCGGCATGAGCGTCGCGCCAGCGAACGGGAAGCCGGACGATTTTGCCGTCGACGTGAAGCGAGCCTCCAGAGCTTGGCCGGTGATAGCCGGTCAGGATCTTCACCAAGGTCGACTTGCCAGATCCGTTCTGTCCGATGAGACCGTGAATCTCGCCAGCCGAGACTGAAAGATCGACGGCGTCTAACACTTTCGCAACACCGAAGGTTTTGCTGATGCTGCGCACCTCGATCCGGGGGGTCGCTTTGTCTGTCATCTCTTTACTGAGCATTCCAAGCGGTGAGGAACTGCTTCTGCCAGTCGCTCCCGATGAACCAGTCATCGGTTCCATATTCGGCCGGTGTCAGCGTCAAGCCGCCGACGTTGCTCTTTGAGAAGAGTTTTGTGGTGCCGGCGTCCCCCGCTATCGGAGCCTCTCCGGCCAGCAGCCGGACCAGCGCGTTAGTAAACGACCATCCGTTGTACACGGCGGAGTCACTACCGTCGTATATCTGGAAATTATTCGCCTTGATTCTCTGAAGACCAGCGAGATCCGCGGCATTCGAAATTACCTTGACCTTGCCGGTGCCGCCGGCGCTCTGAATACCCGAGATAACCGGCGGCACGAGCGTGTCGTCGCCGACCAAGACGTAATCGATGTTTGGATTCGAGACGAGCGCTGCGCTAACCGCCGAAGGCACAACACTCAATTTGGCGGTCGACATGTCTGCCGTCGTGAACGTGCAGCCAGGGCAATGCGCACTAACCTCTTCTTTCAAAGCCGCTGTCTGCGCTTTGGTAGATGATGAGTCGGTCAGGTTCATCGCGAGGATATTCGCCTTGCCGTTACTGTCGGCAATAGCGGCGTCGGCTTGGATTTGTCCGAGCAGGTCCAGCTCGCTTGTTGTGTCGAAGAACGCAAGTGAAGAGTCCGACTTCCGATTATCCGACGGCGGCTCGCCCGCAACGACGACAGGTATTTTGTGGCCCACTAGATTTTCGAATGCCGTGGGCACCAGTGAATAATCAATATATGCGGTGATTACTGCGTACGCGCCTTGAGTAACCGCCTGACTCATGCATGACGCAATTGCGGTCGGCAGGAAGTTGCCATCACAGACGTGTCCGTTCGCTCCCAAGTGACTCAAGGCGCTATTTATGGACTTTCCAACCGTGGCGAGGGCAGGAATCGAGTTTCCGATGGGAATGTACCAAACTGTCTTACCGCTAAGGCTGGGCATGTTGACAACCTTATCGACGGCGGGAGCGGGCAGGCCCTTCTCATATTTGGCTACTTGCGCCTTCGCATATGCGACGTTGTCAGTGCTCGCGGCTGACGTCGCAACGGTACTCGCGGCTGTCGACCCGCCTGATTTGGCGGCATTGCTGCTGCAGGCCGCAAGTGCAAGGGTCGCTGCAACAGCGGCGCCGAAAAGGCGCAGATATCTGGATCGTACGCTAGACGCTGCATTGGTTCTTATCACAGCTACCTGCCCATCATGTGGGTCGGCCGCACCTATGCGGACGTTATTTCGTGGTTTGGAGAGTCTTAATGCTTGCAGCGAACCTCGTAACGCAGGTGTGCGTACGTTCGCAATAGACTTGGCAAGTCCTTGGTCTGTCGTGAGCATTGAGTGCTCGCTACCCTATATTGGCCAGGCGAAGCGCGCCCTCCTTGGACAGTTGAGCGTCGAGACAGATTGCTCGTTCAAGTACGGGAGCGTCAAGAAGAGTGTTTCACTGAACGGAATGCTGCATGCGTCGATCACGAGGGTTACCCACGAGCACCGTCGCATGACAAATCACAGCCGGGTAACCGTGAACGCGTCGAGGATGTCGTGGATGGGGCCCCTGAGAACGCGGCGGGTGGGGCGGATGTCTTCCGTGCTGACCCCTCAGGTGACGCCTGCAATGACGCGGTCGGTGCCGGCGGCGGGGTTCACGCATCGTGCACGGAAGCCAGCTCTCCGGGCATGAGCAGAGGCGGGACGGTTAGACTGTCAGTCGGCGGTTTCACGGCGGAGTTGAGTTGACTTCGGCCCGCGTGGCAAGTGACATCGACAGTCGCGCACAAGCGGGTAGCTGGATCCTCGGTCGCCTGGGCATCGCCAGTTGGTCGTGCACCCGGGCTGGCCGCACCAGCTATGTCCCGTGCCCTTTCTAATAAGGGCCACGTCGTGGCGCACCAGAAGGTTGGTTAGGCCCACCGCTTGTTCCGGCAAGCGGCAGGTTTCGCTTCGGCGAGCAGAGCGGACTCGCCCTGATAGGACTTGCGCGCCTCGTTACCGACCGTCCGGCCAGCTGATCGGCAACTTGATCATCGGACTGTAGGAAGTTGCGTCCATTGACGTGGTGTTTGATCTTCGCCGCTGAGCGTGACGTCGTGATGTGAGACGGCCACCGCGAGATCCTTCAAGAGATCCGACCAAGGTTCTCTAGCGAGGAGCAACGCGATGACCGCAGGACCCAGTATCGACCTGTCCGGCTGGCTTACCGAGCAGCTGGCCGAGGCGAGTCCGGATCTGCTCCGGCAGATGATCACCACGATCGTGCACGCGTTGATGGGCGCCGAGGCCGACGCAGTCTGCGGCGCCGAGTACGGCGTGCGCAGCGAGGAACGCACAAATGCCAGCAACGGCTACCGCCGCCGGGCGTGGGACACCCGCGCCGGAACGGTCGAGCTGGCGATTCCGAAGCTGCGCTCCCGGAGCTATTCCCGGACTGGCTGCTCGAACGGCGGCGGCGGGCCGAGGCCGCGTTGGTGTCGGCGGTGGCGACGTCCTACCTGCTCGGCGTGTCCACGCGGCGGATGGAGAGGCTGGTCGAGACCCTCGGCATCACCCGGCTGAGCAAGTCGCAGGTGCGATCATGGCCAACGACCTCGACGCGCAGCTCGAGGCGTGCCAGTATGCCCGAAGTATTGCTGAGGCACAGCCGCCACTGCACCGCGATCGAATAGTCGTCGACGGATATTGACGGTTACGGTAACTATCCCTTGACTGTATGGCCGCAGGTAACCGCAAGAACCCACAACGCGCAGCGTCATCTGAGTCGCGGTATTCGCTCATGGAGTTCATGCGCGATTTCCCCGATGACGAGGCCTGCCTGAGCTGGCTGTGGCAGACGAGCTACGCAGCCGACGACTCGGGTGAGACAGCGCACTGTTTCATGCTAAGCGGGAGGTAGTCGGTCCGAATCCGGCCAGGGGCACGAACCTCGAAACGACGACAGCTCCAAGGGCGCTGTGCAGTTGTCTATCCCATGATGACATTTCATCGACGATAAGTCCACGAGGCGGGCCTCCAGAATCCCATAGTTCTCAGGGATTAAGGCCACCGAGTCCTATACAGTGGCGGGTCAGTTACCACGGTTACCGATAACCTCCAGACGACTGATCTGCCCGTGGCGCCGTCGATCTGATGGCCGCGCGCACTGTGGTCATGCCTGGTCTCGATTTCTCCGCGTTGGGATCTTGCGCGATTGGCTGGGGTACGGACGGGCTCACAGTGAGGCGCGATACTCGAGGCGCAAGGCTCGCAGGACCGCGTCGGTGACGGAGTGAGGGTCATCGAGGGGTATCAGGTGCCCGGCCGCGGCGGTGGCGATGACCTCCGAGCCTGGCAGCAGTCGGCGCAGCGCTCGCCCGCAGCGGAGGGCGCGGGTTCCGTCACATGCTCCCGGACAGGATGAGGACCGGGCAGTCGATGCCGGCCAGTTGCTGATCTCGTCGGCGGCCACCGCTGACCAGGTGCCGCTGTTCCTTGACGAAGGTGCGCCATATGATCCCGAACTTGAGCTCACGAACAAGATCCTTGGCGTCGTTGGGGCTAAGGCCGGCTCCGGCGCTCAGGACGCGTCGCCGTATCGCGGGAAGGTGCAGCGCGAGGCCGGCCAGGCGGAATCCGAAGCAGGTTACGGCGGGTCCCAGCACCCGGGCCGCGTGCAGGCGGTCGGCGAAGCTGGTTGTCTGAGGGCCAGCCGTCGGCCCAGCAAGGATGAGTGCGCGGACGTGGTTGGGTGCTGTGGCCGCCAGAGCCAACGCAACGCCGGCGCCTCGGCCGTACCCGACGATCACGGCGGGCCAGCGCTGTTGGTCGACCAGCAACCGCGCGATGTCAGTTGCGGCCGTGAACGGGTCGCCGGTCCGGTCCACGATGGTCGGACATCCGGGCTGCTTGACCGTGCAGGGCTGAAGGCCGCGACTGCGTAGCACGGGAAGTACGTGGTGCCAGATGAACGGCGTTCCGGGCGGTCCGTCGAGCAGAACTACGCTGGGCGACTGCCCCTCGGCGAAGTCTTCGACCGGCATCTCCGACGAGTGATGGATGAGCACCGGCGCCGCGACGGAGGGCGGGATCTGGCCGCGATCCGTCGCGGTGACGGTGCTCGCGCGGGCCGACGTCGCGTCAGCGGCGCCGCCGGTGGCCGAACGCTTCAGTGAAGCCGCGCCGCGTAGGTGTCGTCGGAAGATCGGGACGCGGTGCGGAATAGGGCGCATGGTGTTCTCCGTCGGGTCGAAGGGAACGAGGCGCGAGCGGCTCGCCGGTCGGCCGATTCAAGTCGGTGCAGCCACGCCGTGGAGCTGCGCGAGGCGATTGGTCTGAGACGTTGGTCAATGGGAAACGCGACGACGCCATATCGGTGGCCTTCGGTCGCACCGCGATCCGAGGGCCGCGTTCGCGCGCAGTACGTTCGTGGATATCGCTCCAAGGACAATCGCGGCCGAGCGGCCAGGAAGATGCCGGCGGAGCCGGTACCGCGGACGGTGACCACTCGCTGTCGCGTCATGATCGTGGACTTCAGTAGCCGTAGCCGGTCGTTGGCGTACTGGTCGATGTACTGGGGGATGTGCCGGCCGTCAGGTTGGGTGTCGCGACGAAGAAGTCCTGTACGCCTTGACCAGTGACCTTCCCGGGCCGGTCCTCGACGAAGGTGTAGAGGAAGTGGCCGTTGTAGGCGACCTGCTTGCCGTTGGTGGTGGCCACCGACGCGAGTCGGCCGCTGACGCCGCGATCGGTCGGAACCGCTGCTACCAGCGGCGGCCAGAGAGCGGCGAGCTGGCCGGTGACGTGTGACGTGGCGGGTGTGTCGGGCTTGTAGATGTAGAGCGGCAATCCTTGTGCGTCGACCAGGATCGTCTCGGTCATTCCCTGCACGCTCGCGCTGCTTGTCTGCACCGTGGCCGGGTCGCCCGGGGCGCCGGGAGCCGCGCTGCTCGATGGGCCGCTGGCGGTGTGCGCGTTCGAACTCGTCGCTGAGGCAGCAGCAGTGATACCGCCGATCGTCGCGGCGAGCGCCACCGCGATGGCCGCGATCGTGATTCGTGGGTGTCGCATGATTCCTCATTTCCGTTTGGGTTCATCACGGGGTCGGTCCAGTTCTGTGCGGCGACCGAGCAGGCGGTCAATGGCCGCTGAGCGTCTGGACTTGTACTGAGTAATAGGGCGGCGGGTTACAGGCCGAGCGCCGAAACAGTTGCGCGTGTCAGCGACAGCGCTCGAACCGGCAACAAATCGCTGGTCAAGATGAGGTCAGGGCGGGGGGTCGTCCGGTCGTGCCGGCGCCATCGCGGACAGCGCGCCGCGCTGGACAGACGCCAGCCGGGGCGACCGGAGTGGTCAGTCGGTGGCGGTCGGGCTCAGGTGGCGAAGGTCGCATCGGCGACGGGGGACCCGGTCGGCGTGACGAGTTTGGCGCCCCGCAGATGGCCGACGTCCACGGAGCCGATGCTCTTGGTGAACTGTCCGGTCCCGCCCTTGACGGTGAAGGTGCCGAAGGCGACGGTCGAGCCGTCGTCGACCTGGAGCATGCACGTGACCGGTCCGTTGTAGTTGGGGACAGCAACGTTCATGAACACCCAGGACGGGCTGCCGCGGTAGGCCACGATCTGCCCTAGTACCTGGCCGTCTGCGGTCAGGAACGTTCCGGTGCGCAGCGCGCTGGCCTGCGGTAGCTGCACGGC
>JALYIL010000002.1 GCA_030775825.1 Actinomycetota bacterium | reverse complement strand
GGTTTACCGCCGGCACCGTGTACGGGCCGATCGCTGCCGGCGTCAGGTCGACTAAGAGTTTGCCGTAGGGGGCGAGCGCCGCCGCGTTCTCGAGGTGGGCGCGGGCCGATGTCGCGTCCAACACGATTCGGATTTCCGGGAAGTCGTCCAAGCCGATCAGGCCTTGCACACCGTCGGACGTGGTGGCGACGCCGAGGCGGCGAGCGCGGGCCAATCCGTCGGAGGCGGGATCGATGCCGACCATGGCCGCAACCTCGAGTATCGCGGACAATCTCTGGATCTTGATCATGAGGTCGGTTCCGATGTTGCCCGAGCCGACAATGGCGACCTTTGTTGACTTCACGTCCTCAGTGTGCGTGAGCAACCGACTCGCTGCGAGCATCGCATCCCGCTGGACGGAACGGAGACCTGCCACGGACTGGACGGAACGGAGACCTGCCACGGAACAGTGCCCGTGACTGACCACTTCACCGCCGGAGCGGCGGGTACCGCCTGTTCGCCGACGACATCCACTACTGGATGCCCAACCGGATGAACAGGTTGATGCAGGAGGCGCACCTCGAGAAGACCACCGAGAAGAGATGGCCTGTTTGACGAGAACAAGTTGTCTCTCGGGTGGCGTGTCAAGCAGATCCTGACCCAGAAGCACTGGGCCGAGGCTCCGCCGAGCCGGGCTCGTCATCTAGTGACCAACATCCGATCGATCCCAGCACCGTCGACAACGAGTATGAGGTGCGGTCGAACTTGCTCGTGTACCGCAACCCCTCGAGGACGAGGTCGACTTCTGGGTAGGCGAGCGTCGCGACCTGCTGCGACGGCTGGACGTCCACACTTGGCAGATCGCCCGCCGCACCGTGATCCTCGACCAGAACGTGGTGCTCGGCCACTGATCTCGATGATGGGGACGCTACGAGGCTCGACGTGGAGCCGCTCATTGCGGTGTCTCGCGTCGAGGGGTCCTTTACGCGATCGACGATACGTGCACCCACGACACCTACTCGTTGGCCGACGGCTACGTCGACGGATGCCAGGTCGAGTGCGCCCTGCATTTCGCCCGCTACGATCTGCGGACAGGTGCAGCGCTGTGCCTGCCGGCGACATTCGGCGTTCGGACCTACCCGGTCAAGGTGGAGGGTGACGATGTCTTCGTCGCTATGGGTATCCGGGCTTGAGGCCCGAGCCAACGAGTCCGCAGACGGGCTGGGATGATTGCTCCAGACGAGCACCCCTGTCCGCCGGCCGACACGAAGGGCGCCGACATGTCGATGCACGCGGGCACCAACGAACCGATGCCGCTGCGGCGGCGGGAGCTGGCCGAATGGCGCCGGGAGCGCATCCTGGACGCGGCATTGCAGGTCTTCGGTGCCAAAGGGGTCGATGCCACTACCACGCGTGACCTTGCCGCCGGTGCAGGTGTCACGTCCGGCCTGATCTACCACTATTTCGCCAACAAGGAAGCGCTGTTGGTCGCGGTGATCCGTGAACGCGGGTTTACGGGTGAGCTGATCCAATTGCTAACCGGCGCGGCCGATCGTCCGGCGTCGATCGTGCTGCCAGAAGTGGTGACCGGTTTTAGCCGCATCATGAGCGAGCGCGCATCGCTGATCGGGCTGTTCGTGTCGGGCATTGCGAACCCGATGATCAAGGCGGGGCTGGACGACATGTTGGACGAGACCCAGCGATTGCTGGGCGACTACCTGTCGGCGCGGGCGGCGGCAGGTGAGTTGCGTCCGCACGACCCGCGCATCCTCGTGGCGGTGCTCTTCAACGCCTGCGCCATCGGAATCCTGCTGGACCGGCCGGTCGACCCCGTCGAGGTGGCCGACATCGTGCTGCACGGCGTCACGACGTCCTCCAAAGCAGCCGCCTCTCGCGGTACGGAGTCGACGCCCACGCCCACGATTGAGCAAGCGTTGCCCGACAGCGGGGAATGCCCGGCCATCGGTAGGCACGCGGCGAACGCACCAGTGCTGACGAAAGTTGTAGGCACGCGGCCACCCCCCGATTGATCGACCGATGCAGCCCGCTTATGGCCGCTTGCGGGTGTTCACGACTGTGCCGCCAGACGGAATCGTTGCCTTTGAATCGACCCGAACTGCCCCCACACTTCAACGACCGAGGCCAACGTTGCATTCTGATGAGGCGGGTTACCACGTGTTCGAACCTCATGACCCTACTGTGTCGGAACTATCGGCCGAGCCGAGTCCCGGCGACTATGCCACGTACGCCATGACGATGATCGGATATTGCTGCCCCCCTGCGACCTCGGCATTAGTAGCAGCCCTCGTGCGAAGCCTCAATCACCGCTGGCACCGCAGGATTGAGATTCGCCGACTCGAGCGGGCGCTGTCCCGGCCGGCCCTCGGCTTTGGCTGCGCTACCGGTACGCACAACTCGCCCTAGTGTCTGCGCAGGACGATCGCTCCTTCGTGCAGAGCAAAGGACTCTCGCTAACCAAACGCCTGATGGAATCCGAGTACCTGATGGAATCCGAGTACCTGATGGAATCCGAGTACTTGTGAACGAGCCAACCAGATAGAAATCTGCGGCCCGCTCGTTGGAGCGGACGGCGATCATCTTGCGGCCGGTTCCGGCCCGGGCGATGTTGCCCACCAGCATGAACATGATCATCACGAGGGCGAGAACGAGGAAACCGAACTGCGAAGTCGACCTCCAACTTGGTATCCGCGCGGTCGGACTCGACCCCAATGCGCGGGGGTACAAACAGACGACGGCCGAACGATCGAATACTCCGAACTAGTGATCGCCACCGGCGTGGCCGCGCGGACCTTGGCCGGGCCCAAGCTCGCTGGCGTCCATGCGATCCGTACTTCGGACGACGCGTCAGCGCTGCGTGCGGCACTGACGGGCACCGCCCGGTTGTGCTTACGGCGCCGTTGCTGGGGCGAGCACCGTCTTCTCTATGTCCGGATGTGCGCGGCTTGACTCGCGAATGGCCGTGCGAATGCCGAGCTCAGGATCACGCACGACCGGTCGGAGGTTCCTCTCCAGCAACGGCGCTGCGAAGTCCGTGATGCTGCCATCAATATTCGCCTTGGCCCTACCGTCCGGGTTGCTAGGTAGCATGGACCACTTGCCCTCACAGGTTCGGTCGCCCGCGCGTGCGGGCCACTCGATCTTGGCTTTTGTAGACATGCGTCTTCAGCCATTGCAGGAGCCGAAATTGCAATCTCGGATAGATGCGTAAGGTCCCATCGGCCATCTCGCGTACCGAGTATTGCTGAAGGCGGGCAGTAGCCAGCCCGTCGACTCGCTTGCCCGTCCTGACGTCGAAGCGTCAGCCGTGGCGGGGGCACTCAACGACTCCTCGATTAAGAACGCCTTGGCTCAGCGCCGTGCCGCGGTGAGGACACCTGTCTTCGAAGGCATAGACGCGTCCCTCGATTCGGGTGAGGCAGACGGCCGATTGGCAGGCCGGCACGGACACGCGAAGAAGGCTTGACGTTGATACGTCCCGCGGTCCTAGATCGATCACCTTCATCTGGGACCCCTGTTCAGCTTGACTTTTTCCGGTCTACTGTATTCAATCTGGAGACGAACGAAAATGCCAGATGCACGCGACATGACTTGGACCACATCCCTTTCTTCCGCACACGTGGAGCCCCTCGAGATGAGTACCCGCCTCGGACCGGACCTTCGAATTTCGGGACATTTTGAAACCGGTGACGATTCCAAAACGCTTGGCCCGCGATGCGTTGCACTTCTGAGAAGGCCCGCCAGGGGGAGAGACGCGACGCGCACTAGCAGTCGTCGTCGATCGCCAAGGCCTCGAGGAACGCGATGACAAGGGAGCCCAGGGAACTGGCTCCGACCAAAAGGCAGCCGGGCGACCGATCGGCACCGGATGGTTCAGCTGCAGAAGGGATTCGCGATACGGCGAGCAGCGCTCTCAACGTCCCCGTCGGCCGGCGGGAAGTTCTTACGTTCCTGATGGCCGCTCCGTTGCTGACCATCGCCACCAAGGTTGGCGCGGACGCGTGGAAACCTGAGGCTGCGGGCGCGGCGACGCTAGGTCCGATTCCTTCCTTGCCGTCGGCAGAGGACGTCCTCGACCTTGCAGATGTGGTGCAGCTTGCCTGCGAACCGACCGTCGGCTTCGTCAAGCTAGAGGTCGGTGATGACGGCGTCGCGCGTCTGAATCTGCCGCGCGTCGAACTTGGCCAGGGCATCACCACCGCGATCAGCATGCTCATCGCGGAAGACCTGGATATGTCACTTTCGATGGTCGAGGTGA
>JALYIL010000001.1 GCA_030775825.1 Actinomycetota bacterium | reverse complement strand
CGACCGGACCGGCGGGTCCGCCGTCGTGCAGCTTGACGCTCACGCCGGGCACCGAGGGTTCACCGGCGTCCTGGATACCGTTGTGGTTCGTGTCAAACCACACCCGGTTACCGATCTGCACCGGCGCGTTGTCGGCGAGGACCGCGATGGCACCCAAGCCGTTGGCCTTGCCAAAGCCGTTCACGCCGTTAGGCACGTTAGGGTTGTTGCTCGCGCCTACCACGACCTTGGAGTAACTGGGGGAGGAGCCATACGGGCCAATGCTGCCGTTGGCCGCGAAGAATCCCAGCCCATCGCTGTAAAGCTGTAGCGCCGGGTCGAGGAACGTGGAGGTGACCTGGCTGAGGGCCGGGACGAGGACAACGGAGCCCTGAGCGGCCTCCAACTGTTTATAGGGAGCCCAGTCCCACGGGTAGAACTCGCTGACCGCCAATGGCTCACCGCCGCTGTTAGCTCCGTTGTTGTGACTCGGGCACGACGCAGCGTCGCCTTCCCAGATGAGGGTGCCGTTGACGTTGCACACCCGGTTCAGGTCGCCGCCGGTTATCACAGACACATTGCCGGCTGAGCCGTTGACCCCGGCCGCGCTGTTGTTGCCCAGGTGGTCCCCGCTTCGGTCTCGGAAGCCGAGCACCAGTGATCCGTCGGTGTCGAAGGCGATGGTAGCCAGCTCAGGTTCCGGCCGAACAACGTAAGCGTTCGCGGGAGCCCATTGGGCAGGATCGAACGATGATGTCCATGGGTTCCAGTGCACGGCCAGGTCCTGGTTCGGCTTGTTCGGGACGTTGCCCGACACGTCACCGCGCAGGAAATCCAGCCCGTGTACGTAGTAAGGCACGGTCGGGAACGCACCGGTGCCGCTGTACTTCCACACCACCGCGGCGAGGTAATCTCTCGTGCCGACGAGGGAAGCGTCGCACACCCCGCCGATGTAGAGGTTGCCATCGTGAACTGTCACCGCCATGGGCCGCCACACCCCTCCCTGGCCCGCGCATCCCGGGTCACGGATGATGACGCTGGACTGAACGGTGGGCTGGTTGATCGGGATCGTCACCAGGGTCTTCGCGTTCATGTTGACGACGTAGAGCTTCGTGCCGTCCTCAGAGATCGCCATGCCGCCGAGTGACTGGGTGCCCGGGACGCCGTAGAAACCCCAGTCGCTGTTGAGGGTGGTGCTGTGTGTCGAGGTGCCGGCGTTCGCGACGTTGGCGAAGGGGATCGTGGCCTTGGTCACCGGATCGGTGCGGTAGATCTCGCCCACCCCCCTGCCGGTTAGGTTCCCGTAGGGCGCGTAAGCCTTGGCGAACGCCGACGTGTAGATGACCTTGTTCGTCTTGTCCCAGGCCACCCCAAACGTGGTCCCCATCCCCGGGTAGGTGCCGACCTGGGTCACCGGGCCCGCCGTACTGTTCGGCGTCGTCACCAACGCAGTCGGATCCGTACCCAACCCGCCGTTGCCGAAACTGGCCTGGACGGGGACAGCCAGGTTCGCATTGGTCTGCACATAGTTCGCCGGGTCCCACACCCCGACCCGCAACGTCACAGCAGTGCCCGCGGACGGGTTCACGAAACTGGTGAAACTGGAGAAATTATTCGGGTTGCTGTTGCTCGCCGCCGGTGCCGCCTGCAAGTAACTCAACGAGCTCGGCAACGGCTGCACCTGCACCCGATACGGCACCCCACTCAAGGCCGACGCGGCGAACCTCACAGTGCCCGAAGCGTCCGTCACGCCCGTGAGCACCTGATTGTCGCCGCCCGTCATCGTTACCGTCACGCCCGCGACGCCCGGGTCCTCGGGGTGATAGGTACCGTCGCCGAAGAAGTCCTGGTTCACGATCACCGTCACCGTGCCATCGGTGGCCAGCGCCGACGCCGGAACGACAGCAAACGCAAGCACGAGCAACCCACACGCGAAGGCCACCAGTCCCGCTGCCACGCTCCCCGACCGAGATCGGGCCAGCCGGGGCGCACGCCCCGAACCGGCCAGGCGGCGTGAAGTGCGACGTGCGTACTTTTCGACCATGCTTAGAACCCCCGACTCGATACAGACGCGGCCTGCCATTCCCGGCAGCGTTCGTCGGCATAAGGCGCACCTGGAATGCGCGCCCTGTGCCTCCATTTGCGCGCAAGCATCACGCTGGAAGGACTCACCCCGGCCCTAATGTCGAAAACGCGACGTTTACGGACCACCTCGTCCAACTTGTCCAATATGCGCAGTACTCGGTGTCGGTAGCTACCTCGTTGACGCATGCCATCCAGACCCTGCAGCGTGTCGTACCACCAGTCACACTTGTCACACGGGTAACTTTGGTGGTTTGATCAACCCGCCTTCGGACGGATCGAGGGCGGGCGCCCAGGAACAGCGTCCGAGACGAGCGGAGCCACAAGCTCCGCCCCGCCATCGGGAAGTTGCAACATGATCCGACGCATGCCTCTGGCTAAGGGCACGTTGCGCGACTCCTCAGGCCGACTCGTCATGCATGCCCCACGCCGCCACCGAACCACCGTCGCCGTCATCCTCGCGTGTGGGCTGTGTGCCGTCGGCTTCCTCGTCGGCCAGCGCGCGCTCCAGCACGCCACCGCCGCTGTCCCGGCCGGCTCGCCCTTCGGACACAACGACGTCGTCGCCGCAGTACCCGGCGGCGTGCGCGTGGGCGGCTGGGCGATCGACCCCGACGCGCAGCAGGCGGCGCTCACCGTTGCCCTCTACAGCGATGGGAACCTCATCACATCGGTCCCGGCCAACGTGCCCCGACCGGACGTCGCCGCCGCCAATCCCGGGGCGGGGCCGTTGCACGGGTACGACACCCACGTCTCGGTCGCGGACGGCAACCACACCGTCTGCGTGCGGGCCATCAACATCGGCCCGGGCGCGGACCGCACGCTGGGATGCTGGAACATGTTCTTCCAGTACAGCCCGGTGGGCCACCTCGATATCGTCGCCGCGGCTGGGGGGCACGTCCGGGTGAGCGGCTGGACGTTCGATCCCGACTCGCCGCAGGTGAGCCTCAGCGCCTTCGTGGGCATCGACGGGGCCGAGACCACGATCACCGCGAATCAGCCTCGCCCGGACGTCGGTAGCGCGTACCCGGCAGCCGGAGCGCTGCACGGGTTTTCCGCCGTGCTCCCGATGCCTCAGGGCACCCACAGCGTCTGCGCCGTCGCCCAGAACGTGGGCTTTGGCGCGAACCGGACGATCGGCTGCGCATCGCTCAACCTCGACGACGGGCCTATCGGCAGCCTCGACGTTGCCGGACAGATACCCGGCGGCTTCTACCTGGCCGGCTGGGCGGATGACCCGGACTCCCCCGCGACATCACTGACGATGAGGCAAGTCGTCGATGGCACTTCGACCACGTTGCTAGCCAATGGCGCCCGCCCGGACGTCACGCGGGTGCATCCCAGCGCCACGGGCAACCACGGTTTCACCTCCGCGTTGCACCTGTCGCAAGGTTCGCATTCCATCTGCCTCACTGCCGTGAACATCGGCTACGGCTCCGATCGCACCCTGTTCTGCCGGAGCGTGTCGCTCAACTTCAATCCGAGCGCGGGGATCCTGTCGCTGTCTCCGACGAGCACCGGCGCAGTGGTAACCGGGTGGGCGGTCGATCCTGACACGTCCGCGCCGATTCACGCACTGGTCAGCGCCGATGGCCATCAGCTGCTGGACACCGTCGCGGGCGGTGCCCGCAGCTCGTATTCGGGCCACGTGTTCAGCGCCGGCTTAGCCCTGAGCTCCGGCACGCACACGATCTGTGTCGTGGGCGTGAACGTCGGCTACGGCACGGGAAACTCTCCGCCTGCCTGCCAGTCGATCACCCTCTCACTGAACCCGATCGGCCACTGGGACTCGCTTGCCCGTGCCTCGGGCACCTCCTCGGCCCTGCATGTGGCAGGTTGGGCGATCGATGCGGACACCTCTGGACCGGTAACCGTCTCCGTGTCGGTGGATGGAAGTGCGCGGGCCTTCGCGGCCAACGCGATTCGCAACGATGTGGGAGCCCAATACCCCGCGTTCGGCTCGGCCCACGGCTTTGACGTGACGATCGCCGCCTCGGACTGGGAGCACACCGTCTGCGTCACGGCGATCAACGTCGGCGGCGGGTCAAGCAACACGTCGTTCGGCTGCAAGCTCATCAATGCCGTGCACCCGGTGGCACCGTCGGCACCTCGCTCGGTGGGCGCGGTCGCGGGCTTCGGCGGCGCGACCGTCACCTGGCAGCCGCCCTCCACAGACGGCGGCGCACCGTGGACGCTCTATACCGTCACGGCTTACCCCGGTGGGATGTCGAGCACCGTAGGGGCAGCGACCACGTCAACCACGATCACCGGTCTGGCCGCGAAGACGCAGTACACCTTCGCCGTGACCGCGACAAATGTCGCTGGCGTCTCGGCAGCGGGAGTGTCGCCCGCCGTGACGACCCTGCCGGCGCCTCCGCCGCAGACAACGCCCGCCCCGATCTCGACCAGCCGCTACATCCGCAACGTCTCCGGCTCCTCGAGCGCTGATCTGTCCGCCATGCACGCCGAGGGCGCCGCCGACGCGACCTCGAACCCGACCGGTCACGGCTACCTGATCCTGTTGGACATCGGCGGGCAGGACCAAGTGGACGGCGGAGTCATGCTCAGCGCGACTACCCGCTTCGTCTCCTATGCCGACCTCGTGCGAGACCTCAATGCGTACGTGGATGGATATAGAAGTGCACAGCGGCCGAGTGCTCCGGTCACCATCGCGATCGGTACCAACAACGACATGGATGTCACGACCTCCAGCGGCGCAGCATGGGCACAAGGCGTGGTGAATCCCGTTGCCTCGCATGCGGCTCAGTACCTCGGGATGACCATTGCCGGGGCCAACGACATCGAGCCGGGTTTCCGTGCGACCTACGCACAGACCCGGGCGTGGCTGCTCGGCTATCTCGGCGCCACCAGTCCGCCATTCGTGTTCAACGGCTCGGCGGACGGCTGTGCGTGGACCGTGCCCAACCAGGGATGCAACAACGGGTGGAACATGAGCGGGCTGTACTACCTCGCGGCCGGCGCTTCACCGGTACGCGAGATCAACCTGCCGCAGATCTACAACACGACGATGGCAGCGCAGTGGGAGTACATCTCGCTGACCGGTGTCGGGCAGCGCACGCCGCGGATCAACTTCGGAGGAGCGTTGACCGAATACACCGCGTGCGTTCAGACCAACAGCTGTGGCAGCCTCACCGGCAACGGGGCCTGGCAGGCACTGTGGAACGACCTGCAGTCCCAGCCAGCCTTGAGGGTGCCGAGCCTTCCGTATTCGACGGACCTGCGGATCGACTCATGAATCGGTACTTCATCGCTGTGCTGGCGGTGCTGACGATGAGCCTCGCGGCGTGCACCTCGACCACGTCGGGAACACAGGTCACGCCGCCGGGTGGATCGGGCTCCTCCACCAGTGTCACGGCAACGGATTCACCGACCGCCACCGCCATCGCCACCACCCCACCGGCATCAGAGAGCTCGACAGCATCCGCGCCCGCCACAACGCCGTCGAGCGGCGCGGCAACCTCTGGGCGAGCGGCGCTGCCGAAGGGGACCTGCACCGGCTCGCAACTGACCGTGCGGGTGTTGCGGGGCGGTGCGATTCCGGGCCGCGAGATCGCGCTCGTCACCTTCACCAACATCAGCGCCACGCCGTGCACGATGTTCGGGTTCCCAGGGGTCAGCCTGCGGCTGCAGAATTCGCTTCTCGCCCAGCCCGCTGAGCGCACCTCGGACAATCCCACGTCGGTCAGGTTGGCACCCGGCGAGCATGCCCAGGCGCAGCTGACCGACAACTCGTCCTGCCAAGCCCCACTGTCGGACACCGTCCGCGTCTACCCGCCGAACCTGATCACGTTCGTCGATGTCACGCCGTTCCAGCTGCGCGGCTGCACGCTGCGGGTCGCGCCCGTTACCCACTCCTGAACGGCTGGCACAATTGGCGGGCGTGAGCTACGCCGCCGCCGCTGACCGCTACGAGTCGATGACCTACCGCCGCTGCGGTCGCAGCGGCATCAAGCTCCCGCTCCTGTCCCTGGGGCTCTGGCAGAACTTCGGAAGCGAGCGCCCGCTCGAGACCCAACGCGCCATCCTTCGGCGCGCGTTCGACCTCGGCATCACCCATTTCGACCTGGCGAACAACTACGGTCCCCCGTACGGCTCGGCCGAGGAGAACTTCGGCCGGGTGCTCGCCACGGACTTCAAGCCCTACCGCGACGAGCTGTTCATCTCCTCGAAGGCAGGCTGGGACATGTGGCCCGGCCCCTACGGTGAATTCGGCTCCCGCAAGTATCTGCTCGCCAGCCTGGATCAGTCCCTGTCGCGGCTGGGCCTCGACTACGTCGACGTCTTCTACTCCCACCGCTTCGACGCGGAGACACCGCTCGAGGAGACCATGGGCGCGCTGGACACGGCGGTGCGTTCCGGACGCGCGCTCTATGCCGGGATCTCTTCGTACTCGCCGAGCCGCACACGCGAGGCGGCGGAGATTCTGCAGAGTCTGGGCACACCGCTGTTCATCCATCAGCCGTCCTACTCCATGATCAACCGCTGGATCGAGGATGAGCTGCTTGACACCCTCGAGGAGATCGGCGCGGGCTGCATCGCGTTCTCCCCGCTGGCGCAAGGAATGTTGACCTCAAAATACCTCGACGGCGTCCCCGCAGGCTCGCGCATGGCTGAGGGTGGCTCGCTCGGGCAGGACCTGCTGACGGAGCAGAACTTGCGGCATATCCGCGCCTTGAACGAGCTGGCTCGTTCGCGCGGCCAGTCGCTTGCGCAGATGGCTTTGGCGTGGGCGATGCGCGACGAGCGCGTCACGTCGGTGCTGGTTGGGGCCTCGAGCGTCACGCAACTCGAAGACAATGTCGCGGCACTGGAGAACCTTCAGTTCAGCGGGCAGGAACTCACGGCGGTGGACGAGTACGCCGTCGAAGGCGGAATCGATCTGTGGCGCGCGAGCAGCACCTCTTGAGCCCGTCGTGAGCGCGGAACCCGAGCCGAAGGCGTTGCGCCGGGGCGACTTTCGGGTCCTGCGTACGCTGCCGACACGATGGTCCGATGATGACACCTACGGTCACGTCAACAACGTCGTGCACTACTCGTTGTTCGATACCGCCGTGAACGGGTGGCTCATCGAGGCCTGCGGCGTGGACATTCGCGCGCTGCCCGCGATCGGGCTCGTGGTCGAGACGTCCTGCCAGTATTTCGCCGAATTGCGGTTTCCGGAGATCGTCACCGCCGGGCTTCGCCTGGAGAAACTTGGCGATTCGAGCGTGATCTATCGGCTCGCCCTGTTCGGCTCCGCCGACGAACCGGCCGCGGTCGGCCGCTTCGTCCACGTGTACGTCGACCGCAATGAACGCCGTCCGGTTCGGGTGCCGCCAGAGATCCGCGGCGCGCTCGCGGCGTTGCAGTAGTCATGACTACATCGCATTTCGCCATGGAGCGACGGTTCGCCAGGACCAGCTGCTAGCCCCCGGCCGGCGGGCGGATGAGTCCGGCGATCCACACGTCCACCCACACGCCCCTGTGCTGGGCGCGACTACGCAATACCCCCTCAAAATGAAACCCGCATCGCCGCGCGACGCGGCGGGACGCGAGGTTGCCGGCGTAAGCGGTCCACTCGATGCGATGCACCTCAGGGTGTTCAAAGGCCCAATCACACACCAGGCGCGCAGCATCCGTTGCCACGCCGCGTCCACGGGCGGCGGGCGCGACCCAGTAGCCGAGCTCCACAACCCCTGGGTCGGGCGAGCGCACGAAACCGATGGAACCGAGCAGAGATCGTCCGTCGGGCTCGAAGATGCCAAAAGAAGGAAGTCCAGCGCGCCAACGCTCCAGCGTGGCGGCAATGAAGTCCTCGGCGTCGGCCATCGAATACGGCGAAGGCACCCTCGTCCATCGCTGAATCTCGGGATCCTGACAGGCGTCGTAGACCTGCGCCGCGTCAGTTTGATGCCAGTTGCGCATGATCAGACGCTCGGTGCGAAGCGCTGTCGCCGAATTCAGAAAGCCCTCGCCAGACATTTCCGCAGTCTTCCATCGCCGCGTGCGCCGCGGGAATCTCGCACTGCGACCATGGATGCGGCTGTCCGTCGCTGGTACGTTGTGGGCGCCCGCGGCTCCGACGTCGCTGTCGGCCTCGTGGAGTCCGGACGGCTCAACGCTGCGGGCAAATTGGCGCCCGCGCCCGGTAACAGCCCGATCAGCGACTACCAGGTCAGCATCGCCCAATACGACCCCAACGGGACGCCCACCCTGTTCGACGCAGGAACGACAACGTCGTTCGCCGTAGCTGGATGGGACAACGTGCCGGACTGGGCGGTGCGAGTGCGGGCAGCCAACGGCTCCGGTTGGGGACCCTGGTCAGCGCAGGTCGTCGTCGGCGGCCCGTAACGGCCCTCTCGGCCGAGCCCTCTGTGTCCACGAGCAGAGCGAGCAGTCCGCTCCTGCCCTCGCGCGGGTAATCCGCAGTTCGATTCAACGGTTCGTACTTCCTGGCCGCTGGTCGGGGCTGCCGCGTCGACGCCAGAGGTGAACTCGTTGCTACGGCCGGCTGTGCGAGCATCGAGGCATGTTGGCACAGCGACGAATTCGGACCCGGACGCCCGAGTGGCGAACCATCCACGATCGCATCCAGGTCGCCATGGACCTGACCTCACGTCTCAACGTTCTGCCATTCAGCGACATCGAGTCGCGTAACGCCCTACTTGTTGAGTTGCTGGGCAAGCCGCTGCCCGACAAGGCCATCATTCACCCGCCGTTCTACAGCACCTACGGCCTCGGGATTGATCTCGGCGAGCGAGCGTCAGTCGGACAAGCCTGTTCATTCCTCGACCTCGGCGGCATCACGATTGGCGAGCGCGCGATGATTTCTCCGAAGGTCACCCTCGTCACTGAGGGACACCCCGTCGATCCGGCAGAGCGCTATGGCTTTATCACCGTGGCACCGATCGTTATCGAAGCGGACGTCTGGATTGGGGCAGCGGCGACGGTCCTTCCTGGGGTGAGGATCGGCCATGGCTCGGTTGTTGGCGCGGGTGCGGTCGTGGCCACGGACGTGCCTGCGCTGACCGTCGTGACAGGTGCTGGCTACGTCGAGCGTAGGCACTTGAAATCCGCGCCCAGCTCAGAGGGGTAAGTCGCTGAAGAACTGGGTCACCAGCCTCGACGTCGCTTTCGCGAATCTCTACTGCGCAGCGACCGAATCACTGTCCGGGCCATCGTCGGCGCCGCCGGTCGCGTGACGTCCGCTGCTGGCGGCCAATCCCGAGAAGCGGCGCAGCGGCCTGTTGTCGCCGATCAGGACGAACGGCGCCCAGTACCTGGGTTCGGGGCGGGACTCGCGCACTTTCCGCCCAGCCGTCTGCAGGGCCTGGGCAGGCCGGGCCCCTCGCGCGAGCTCGCGGTAGAACTCGGTCATCAAGTCGCGAGTGCTGTCGTCGTCGATGCGCCACAGACTCGACAGGGTGCATCGCGCTCCGGCAGC
Source organism: Actinomycetota bacterium (assembly GCA_030775825.1). Lineage (GTDB taxonomy): Bacteria > Actinomycetota > Actinomycetes > Mycobacteriales > Jatrophihabitantaceae > JALYIL01. The sequence continues at coordinate 4,927 of JALYIL010000001.1, read as the reverse complement.
CTGCAGTGCGAGCGGGATGCCCCATAGGCCCTGCGCGATGATCGCGGTGCCCTTGCCCGTGTCGCACGCGGAAAGCACGACCAGGTCGGTTTCCGATAAGTCCAGGTGGGCCAGGTCCAGGGCGAGAATCCGTCCGAAATCGAGGTCTTCGTCCGCGTCCCCTTGGGCCCGTCGCTGCGCTAGGTCTGCGTCGTTGGCGCCGGCGAAGGCGAGACCGGCCCGGGAGAGTTGCCGACGCAGGTCGAAGACGTCGGCCGGGTCCAGATTCGCGATCGTGGCCGGTTGCGCGTCGGGATCTGGCGCGGTCACGGTGGCGGCGGTCGACATCGTGATCTGCATGCTGGTGGCCGCCTCGTAGAAGGCGTGTGTCGCCAGGTGCAGGATGTCGGGTCGCTCAGCTGTGAGGACGGACCTCTTCGTCGCATCCGCGCCGGTCAGCGCTGTTGTGTCGAGCAGAGCGGCGACTTCCAGCCCCTCCTGACGTGCGCCGTCGAGGTCGCTGAACGGGGTCTGGAGGCCGTGCGTGCTGAATTGAGGCGCGGCGAGGACGAGTGCGGATCCAGGGATTGCGTCAGGATTTCGCGGTCGAAGGAGGTCGACACCGCTGACGACGTAGGACAGTTCGTAGGCGTCGATCCATTGGCCCGCCGCGGCGGGCAGGATCTGGAACGGCAGGGCGCCAAGCATCGAGTCAGCGCTGATCACGACTTTCCTTGTCGTGTCTGGCAGCAATGAGCCAAGCGTGAGCGCCAGTTCGTTCAGTCCTTCGCTGACGCTGGCGTCAAAGCGAGTCGGCCCTCCAGTCGCTGCCGGCGAGCCGCCAATGTCACGAGGGCGCCGTCCATTGCCGATCTGCTCCAAAGTGTGGGCTACCAGGGTGTCGATGCGATCACTGGAGCCGAGCCAGCAGTACCGTGGCGGACCACATGATTCGGCAGTCACGGCGAACACCGCGTAACCGTGCTCCCAAACCTCGTTCGTCGCGGTGTCGCTGAGTCGATGAGCGGCGAGGGCGCAGAACTCGAGCAACACGGTGTCGGCGTCCAACGCTTTCTGCAGGCGTACGACAATGTTCGACTGCAGGATGGCGATGTCGGACAGGGTGGTGCTTCTGCCTAACGCGCGCTCCAGCTCCTCGGCCCGGGCACGGTCGGTAACGATTCGTCGCTGCCGTTGCGCCCACTCGCTGTTCGGTCGGACGAAATGCTCACTCGCGATGCGGACGTCCTCGTCGAGTCGCGCGCGAACTGCGAGTAGTTCCTGGGTCTGCGGCGAGGGCGGCAGTTCGTCGGCGAGCCGCGAGAACCGTTCGATGACCTCTCGCGTGATCGCCTTTCGTCGCAGCCAGTGTTCGAGTGCGACGGCCACCAGATCCGGCTGTGAACTGTGCTGACCATCCACCACACTGAGGAACCGACCGAGGTGGCGGACCTCGTAGGTGCAGGCGTCGAGAGCCTCGCCCTCGGAGCCCTCGAGCAACAGGTTGGCCGTTCGACGCTCCTCGCTGCCCACGTTCGCATCGAGAAGCAGAGCCTGCTCACGCAGGCGTCCGTGCAGGAAGTAGTACTCGGAAAGCTGCCTACGTGTCTGCTCAGCCGACACCAGCAGCTCGGCGGCGACCTCGTCAGCCAACACGGCTAGCAGTTCGGACTCCGCCCGCGGGTCACCACGCTGGCGCAGCAGATCGGCTCTAGCGGCCCGCAGCGCGATGGAGTCGGGGCTCGTCGGGCCAGTGTTGTTTATCAAGATGGGAATCGCTTGGTCGAGCAACGGCTCGGCCGTGTCGAGATTGCCGGTCCGTACGAGCAGCTGCGCTCGAACCGACACCGCCTTGTTCGCGTGCACGGAGCGGTGGCCGGTTTGGTCTTGGAAGTAAACACAACCGTCCAGCATCGATTCGGTCTCCCGAAGTCCCGCCGCCGGATCGTCGATGCCATCGAGAACGGCGATGTTCAACAAGGTGCCGAGATAGTGGTCGGTGACCTGTCCGAACTTGTCGTGGTAGCTGCGAGCGGCGTCGTAGTACCGGCGCGCCAAGGAGTAGTTGCCCAGCGTGAAGTACGCCAGGCCCAGGTTGTTCGCGGTGATCGCAATGTCGAGGGTGGCCTCGGGATAGCTTTCGAGAATCCTCAGCGCGGTGCGGTGGGCATCGATTCCGTCGTGCAGCTGCCCTTGGTTGACGAGCACCGAACCGAGATTGTCGTATGACACCGCCGCCATGAACGCCCCGGGCGGCAGCAGGTCCAGCGCCTGGCGATACCGGGCCTGTGCGCCGCTCGGATTGTTCGCGGCGACCAGCGCCTGCCCCTCGCGGTTGAGTTGCTTTGCCCGCTCGTCAACGTCCATGTCCGGGACACCCATCCCGCGCTATGTTGGCGATCCATCACAATCCGAAGGGGCCGGAGATGGCGCACATCCTCGCGTGCTTGGTCGGGATCGACACCTACGAGGGGAATGTAGCCCAGCTGAAGGGCTGCGTGAATGACATCGACGCAGTTGGTGCGCTCTTGCAGCGACGCGCGAGGGTCACTGGCGACACACTCACGATCACCCGCTTGACCAACCAGGACGCGACCCGCGCAGGCTTCATCAGCGCGTTCGACAACCTCTTCGCCAGCTGCGGCCCCGAGGACACCGCCCTGCTCTACTGCAGCATGCACGGCTCCCAGGAGAAGGCCCCGCCGGAGTTTCTACAGTTCGAACCCGACGGCTACAACGAGACGCTCGTGTTCCACGACAGCCGAACAGCCTCCGGACGTGATTTGGCCGACAAGGAGCTCTCGGTCCTGGTCGGTGAACTGTCGGCCCGGGGCACCTCCGTGACCGTGGTGCTCGACTGCTGTCACAGCGGGTCCGGAGTGCGCGGCCTCACCGAGCAGGCCGGCGTCCGCAGCGCGCCTATGGACCTTCGCCCTCGTGCCGTATCCGATTACCTGCCGGGAACGACCGCCACCCGGCAGCATCCGGCATCCAGCGACCCCAGCGCGCGCTACACATTGCTAGCGGCATGCCAATCGGACCAGACCGCCAAGGAGTTCCCGGTCGCCGGTGTGCACCGCGGCGCATTGTCGGCCGCACTCGAACATGTGCTGGTCGCGGCTGGCGGGCCGATGAGCAATCTCGAGGTCCACCGTTCGGTATCGGCGGTTGTCCGCGGATACGTCAGTGACCAGACGCCGCAGTTGGAGTGTTCGGTGTCAACTGACGTCGATCGGCGTTTCCTCGACGGGTCCCAGACCGGGCAGCGATCACCGCTGACGGTGGGCCACTCCGGTGGCCGGTGGCAACTCGATGCAGGACGCGTACACGGGATCCCGCCGATCGGTCCTGACGGTACGGGAGCCACCTTTGGGCTCCATGCTCTGAGCGCCCCACCGCAGGCTCCCGCGCTGGCCACGGTAGAGACCACGATCGTCGGAGCCGGTACAAGCCAGTTGCGCTTCGAACCGCCGAGCGCGGTAGCTGCGTTGGACGAGTCTCAGGTCTACCGCGCCGTCGTTCAGACGTGGCCGCAACCCACAGCGACCGTCTCTGTCGGGGCCGACGTTCCATCCCGGGACAGCGTCCTCGCACGCATCGAATCAGTGGCGGGTATTGCGGTCAGCGACACCGACCCCGATCTGTTAGTGCAGCGCGTCGGCGACGTCGTCCAGTTGCGGCGCCCTGACTCGACCCAGGCGATTGTCGCCGAGCAGGCTGCTGGTGCGCTCGATGTCGAGCGCCTGATCGCGGAGATCACTCAGATCGGACGCTGGTTGAGCCTGTGGCGACTGGCTAACCCGTCATCCTCGTACAGACCCGGGGACGTCACCCTGGAGGTGGTTGATCCCACCCTGAGCGATCACAGCGTCATCGCCGACGTCGATGGCACAGTTCAGGCGTCCTATCGACCGGACGGAACGGGCGGTTGGGAACAGCCGCGTATCCAGCTTCGCGTCACCAACCACAGTGGGAAGCGCTTGTACCTGGCACTGCTCGATCTGACCGAACTGTTCGGAATCAATGTCCTCCGGCTGGAGGGCAATGGCTTGCTCGACAGTGCAGACGGCATCGCCACCGGGCAGACGTTCGCCATCGCCGACGACGGCACGCATGATCTCTATCTCGAGGTTCCGGACGGGTACTCGAGGGTGACCGATCTGGTGAAACTGCTCGTCTCCACCACACCTATCGATGCAATGGACTGGCGGCAGGCGAACCTGTGGCCGCCCACTCGCAGTCGGGGCGCGCTCACCGCGGATCGTGATGTCAGCGGCCGGCCCGCAGGGCGCGCACCGGCTGATGACTGGACCACCCGGGAGATCCTGCTGAGAACCGTCCGTCCCGTGCGCACCGTTTCCGTGAGCGGGCCGACCACACCGCTCGAGCTAGCCGCTGGCGTCGTCCTGCACGCACCGCCCGGTTTCACCGCCACCGTCGCTCTCAGCACTCATACCGACGCGCGACGCGACGCAGTCGTGCGACTCCTGCCCCCCGTGCTGGCCGACGATCCCGCCAACACGGCGTTAACATTCATGCCGACGCGCTCGGTCGGTTCTGAGTTCGACGTGCTCGAGCTGGGCTTCACCGACACCCAGCGATCCACAGCGCCGACTGTCTCGCCCGATAACCCCCTGCGGCTGGTCGTCGACCAGGCACTGGCCGAGGAAGAGACCATTCTGCCGATTGCCTTCGACGGAACCGACTACCTGCCGATCGGGTTCGCGCGCGCTATGGCTGGTCAGACCGAGATCACTATCGTCCGGCTTCCAGTCACCGACCTCGGGCTGCGCAGTCTCGGAGGGTCGCTCAAGATCCTGTTTCGCAAGTTGGTGCTTCGGCCGCTCGGGGCGAGCTACGACTGGCCACGGCTCTCCCTCGTGACTTACGAGACAGATCCGCCGACCTACGAATCGGACAGCGCCAGAGTCCGCGCCGCCCTAAGCGG